>JAVEXH010000092.1:0-8568 GCA_034004175.1 Spirochaetia bacterium | reverse complement strand
GATGGAAGTATTGCTTGCAGGCCGTGTGGACAACCTTGCCGCTACCTTCAGGGTCCGTCGGCAGGATGGTACCTGGACCTGGCTGGAGGTCTCATACAGCATCCTGTACCGGACTCCCGAAGGGCTTCCCCAGGTGATTCTGGGGCACGACCAGGACGTGGATGCCATCAAGCGAGCCGAACTCGAAAGCCGTGAACGTCTTGAAGAGCTTGAGACCATACGCCAGGTTACCAGGGATCTCGGGAACAGCCTTGACCTCCAGGAAACAGTTACCGCAATCCTTGAGCACACCAAGCGGGCCATCCCCTACGACAAGGCTACCGTCCAGCTCCTTGAAACCAGCTGGCTTCAGGTGATTGGCAGTTATGGTTTCATAGACCCATCGACAACCAACAAACTCCGCTTCAACTACCCGGTGGCCGGCAGCCCCAGCACGCTGGCCTTGCAGTCCAGGAAACCCGTGGTCTGCAACGATGTGCTGGCTGATTTTCCGCAATTCTACCAAGTGCCCGGCGAGAAACCCATACTGTCCTGGCTGGGCATACCCCTCATAGCCAACAATGAAGTACTTGGACTCATGGCTCTGGACAGTGTGGTAAAAGGCTTCTATACCCCCAGGCACCAGCGCATAGCCGAGATGGTCGGCAGCCACATGGCTCTGGCCATGGAGAAGGCCTTCTTGTACCGCAACATGCAGAACATGGCCAGGACAGACAGTCTTACGGGCATCGGAAACCGTCACAGCCTGCGGATCCAGGGTGGCCTGCTCTTCGAGCATGCAAAAGCAAACCAGAACATGCTTACCTGCATGATGGCCGATCTTGACCATTTCAAGCTCCTGAATGACAGCCTTGGCCACGATGCCGGCGATGTTGTCCTGACGGAGACCGCGTCCATCATGTCGTCCAGCCTGCGTTCCCATGACCTGTTCATCAGATATGGCGGAGAAGAGTTCCTGGCCATACTCGCTGACACAGATGCCCGGCGGGGCCATGATATCGCGGAACGCATACGCTGCGCCGTGCAGGAACACGCCTTCATGAAATCCGGACACAGGATAACCGTCAGCATCGGTGTGCACAGCGCTGTATCCCAACCCGGTGATACCCTGATGAGCTTCATCAGCGCCGCCGACAAGGCTTTGTACAAGGCCAAGGAACAAGGCCGGGACCAGGTTGTAGGTAGTTGTGACTGAGGTCGGCGGAAGCCATGGTCCACCTTGGACCTGGGCTTATGCCTGGGTTACCAAAAGCATGGGATGGAGGTCCTGAATGTCCCGCGCCTTTGTCAATGACGACGCCCCGGATGCCAGCCAGGATGAAGCGCCCCAGCTGCGCATACCCATACCACCCGGTTCCCGAAATTATGTGACTCCCGAGGGGGCTGCTGCCCTGGTTGATGAACTGACCCGTCTTGAAACCGAAGAGCTTCCACGCATCAAAGCCGAGATAGAAAAGGCAGGCAGGGATGGGGCGGCTCCCGTGGACCAGTTGTCCACCCTCAGGGTCGCAATGGCCAGGACAGGCCGGCGCATTGAATACCTTTCGCAGATGGCTGTTCTTGCTGAAACCATACCGCCTCCCGAAAATGGCTACCAGAAGGTAAGCTTCGGTGCCACTGTACAGGTGTGTACCCAGGCTGGCGAACAGCGCAGCTACCGCATCGTGGGCGTGGACGAGGCCGACCCCGACGCAGGTCTCATTGGCTGGTCCAGCCCCATAGCCAGAGCCCTGATGGGCCACAGACCCGGTGACAAAGTAAGCGCCATGCTGCCCGAGAGCCAGTTGGGGCTGGAGATACTGGGGCTGGGATGACGGGGCGTCGCCCTGGTGTAAAAAAACATTATATTCATGGTCAGAAAATGGTTAACTGCCACTACATGAAGCGTTGAATCCTTGACAGGAAGTCTGCATAGTCCGACACTGGTTGTGAAACGGCGTTGCCGTTTTCCCGTCGGTAAGGCCGGATTCATTGGCCTGGCCGAAAAACAGTTCCACCCATTATGTTCTGGAGGATCCGGTATGAAGAAAGTCATTCTACTGGCTTTGGTCCTGGTACTCGTCGCGTCTGTCGCCTTCGGTGAAGGCCAGAAAGAGGCGGAGGGCGAGGGTTCCACCCTCAGGCTCATCACCTGGTCAGGCTATGCTCCACAGGAGCTCATAGACAAGTTCACCGCCGAAACAGGCATCAAGGTTGAAGTAACCCTGAGCAACAACGAGGAGATGATCTCCAAGCTCCGTGCCACCCGTGGCGGCAGCTTCGATCTTGCCCAGCCTTCACAGGATCGCATTTCTTCCGTCGTGGAAGAGTTCGGAATCTATCAGCCGATTGATTTCTCCAAGATAGACACTGCCCAGATCGATCCTTCCCTGCTCGAAGCGGTCAAGAAGAACACCCTCGTCAAGGGTCAGTCTTATGCAGTACCCCATGTATACGGCACTGAGGGTCTGGTCATCAACAAGGCCAAGGCTCCGGACATCAAAGACTTCAAGGATCTGCTGGATCCGAAATACGCCGGCCGTGTATCCTACAGGCTGAAACGCCCCACCCTGATCGGTATGGGCTTTTCCCTTGGTTATGATCCCTTTGAACTCTATGCCGACCCAGCCAAGTATCAGGAATTCCTGGATGAGATGGAGAAAGTCCTCATAGCCGGCAAGCCGGTGGTAAAGGCCTACTGGGACAATGGTGACCAGCTCCTGCAGTTGCTGCGTTCCGAAGAAGTCTGGGCAGCCTCCGCCTGGGAACAGGCCGGATGGAAGCTGCACGCCGAGAATCCCGACATCGACTACCTGGCTCCGACCAGCGGCGCGCTGGCCTGGGTAGACACCTTTGCCATACCTTCGCGCTCGGAGAACGTGGACGGCGCCTACAAATGGATCAACTTCATGCTCAGGCCCGAGAATGCTGCCTTCTTCACCAATGCGGAGACCTACGGAACCGCATCCAAGGACGCAGTCAAGTTCCTGAACCCCGAGATTGCCGCCAACTTCACCCGCGGCCTGCCACCAGCAGTCCTTGCCAACATCAACTGGTATCCAACCGTACCAGCGGGCATAGAAGAGCTGGAAGGCAAGACCCTGGACAAGGTAAAAGCAGCCCAGTAAACAGGTTTTTCATTGCACGCAATCGACAGCCTCCGGGCTGTCGGTTGTTGTTTCCAATGCTCATCATTGGGAAGGATCGTGTTTTCAGGAAGTATTTCAATCCCGTTATCAATAGGTGTATGCCATGCAGTCTGCCCTGTCAGTGAAGAACCTCACCAAGAAATTCGGAGAATTTACCGCGGTCAACAACGTGTCCTTCGATGTTGAAGACGGCAAGTTCTTTTCAATCCTCGGCCCCTCGGGCTGTGGCAAGACCACACTCCTGCGGATGATAGCCGGATTTTTTACCCAGACCGACGGGCGCATAGAGTTCCGCGGAGTGGACATGACCGACTATCCGCCCAACAAGAGGCCGGTGAACCTGGTTTTCCAGAGCCTGGCCTTGTTTCCCATGATGAACGTCTACGAGAACATTGCTTTTGGTTTGCGCAGGCGGGGTGAGAAATCAGCGGTCATAGACCGCAAGGTCAAGGACCTGCTGGAGCGGGTGGGGTTGCCCGATTCAGGCAGCAAGCAGGTCAATCAGCTGTCCGGCGGCCAGAAACAGCGCATAGCCATAGCCCGCTGTCTGGTGATGGAGCCAACCGTCCTCCTGCTGGACGAGCCTCTGGGAGCCCTGGATGCCAAACTGCGGGAACACATGAAGGTGGAACTGAAGAAACTGCAACTGCAGGTAGGGACCACCTTCGTCTACATAACCCACGACCAGTCAGAGGCCATGGTCATGAGCGACCAGGTGGCGGTGATGAACGCTGGCCGTTTCGAGCAGGTAGGCACACCCCAGGATCTGTACCACAACCCCCGCTCGTCCTTCGTTGCCCAGTTCGTGGGCAACAACAATAAACTGCCGGTGGCCCTGCGCAAGGATGAGCATGGCAACCATCTGGCACGCTATGCTGTCGGCCGGGAATTCAGTGTGATGGCTCCTGGCGAACCAGGCGAAGGCGAAGCCTGGGACCTTTTTGTACGGCCCGAGGCCATGGTCATAAACCCGCCGGACAACGTCACCAGCTACAACATCCTCAACGTCGACGTAAAGGCCATACTATTCGATGGCGGCAACAGCCGCCTGCTGGTCTGCCCGGAAGGTAGCAGCGACGAACTGGTGGTGGCCCTGCCCCAGAACAAGCAATACGACCACATCAAGGCCAGGGATGCCATACGAATCGGCTGGGACCCATCCAAGTCGGTCTGCTTCAAACGGGCGGATTGGAAGATCTACGATGAAGAGTAGCAGAAAGCATCTGAACCTCGGGTTCATCATGTTCTTCCTGCCGGTGTTCCTCTGGCTTTTCCTGCTGGTGGTCTTGCCCCATCTGGAACTGCTCAGGCTGTCCTTCACCGGCAGCGGCAGGGCAGGCGATACCGGCCTTACCCTGAAGAACTACATGGCCTTCTTCACCGAGCCCATCTACTGGCTCACCTTCGTGCGCACCGCCCTGTATTCCATCCTGGTAACCTTCCTGGTCATAGCCATAGCCCTGCCTGTGTCCTTCTACATAACGAAGCTGGCCAGGGTAAAGACCGTCGGTTTCCTTATGGTAATGCTGCTTGTACCATTCTGGGTCAGCGAACTGATACGGGTCTATGGCTGGATCATACTCCTGCGTGAAAGCGGCGTGCTGAACAAGTTGCTGGTAGGCCTTGGTCTGTTCAGACAGCCGGTGGAGATGCTGTACAACGACATCACCATGGTCATGGGACTTGTGTACACCAGCATGCTGTTCATGGTCATACCCATCATCGGGGTCATGGAAGACCTTGATGACTCCCTGATAGAAGCGGCTTACGACCTGGGTGCCAAGCGGCTGGCCATCTGGCGCACCATCATAATTCCCCATTGCATGCCGGGCATAGTCTCCGGTGGCATCATCGTGTTCATGCTGGTGCTGGGCAGCTATCTTACGCCCAACCTCATGGGCGGCAAGAACTCCCTGTGGTTCACCGAGCAGATCTACAACCAGATAATCCTGTACTTCAACTGGAACCAGGGTGCGGCCTTCGGCTTCCTGCTCCTTGCCCTTTCGTCCCTTATCATCTGGGTTTTGCTGAAGCTTACGGGCCAGAGCCTGAAGGAGGTAGTCAAATGATACGCTCCCTGCAGAATCCCAGGAGCTATACCAGAGCCTTCAAAATATTCGTAATCACTTATTTCGTCTTCCTCTTCGCGCCTCTGATTGTAACCATGGTTCTGGCCTTCAACGATTCCATGTTCCCCTCCCTGCCCTGGGAAGGCTTTACCCTGGACTGGTTTTTCGGCAAGGGGCCCCAGAAGTACGGCATCTTCAATGACAGCATAAACCTGCGCAGCATAGCCACCTCCTTCCGGGTGGCCATAGCCGTAACCATACTGTCCACCACCCTGGGCACCTGCGCGGCCTTCCTCTTCGAGCAGGAGAATTTCAGGTTCAAGAATGCCCTGTACTTCCTGATGATCGCGCCCCTGGTCATTCCGGGTGTCATCCTTGGCATCTCCATCCTGATGTTCGCCAATTCCATCGGGCTGGCAATAGAGAATGCCTTTGACATCTACGTGAAGTTCCTGGGACCTGGTTACTGGCTGGTGGTGCTGGGCTAATCGTCCTTCATATCGACGATAGTGGCCCTGGTGGTCATTGCCCGGCTGCGCAAGTTTGACCGCACCCTGGAAGAGGCCGCGTACAATCTGGGCGCCAACCGCCTGGAAGTGCTGTGGTTCATCACCCTGAAGTATCTCAGGCCGTCCATCATAGGCGGGGCCGCCATGGCCTTCCTGATGTCCTTCGAGAACTTCAACACCACCATCTTCCTGGTAGGCTCCCAGTCGACCCTGCCCATAAACCTTTATTTGCAGGTGCGCGATGGCTCCACCCCGGTAATCAACGCCATAGCCTTCCTGCTCATCGTGGGCACTTCGATAATCGCGGTGGTAAACTTGTCCAAGGGCAACAAGAGCCCGGTCTGACACCGCCCTTGAGGCTGGGACCAGAGGGCAACCACCGGAAGGCGAAACTCAGAGGGCGGTGATGATCTTCTGCAGGACTGCGTCCACCAGGGCTGGATCGGCCCGTTCGCCCAGGCGCTGCAATACCCCGGCCCTGGCAGCGGCCAGCAGTTCCTGCTTGTCTACGGAGAGGCCGCCGGCAACACCACTTCTGGCTCCGGTGTCCTGGTTCGAAGTTGCCGCTGGATTGGCTGACCCGGGTGGATTGGCTGGGTTGGCTGGTGCAGCCGTAACCTTGATGCCAGCTTTGCCCAGGATCTCCCTGGCCGCGTCGGTTACCGTGACACCAGGAAAAACAACTATCCGGACCGGCGTGGCTGCCAGGATATCTTCCAGGTCGCAGGTGGTGATGACCAGGCGTGTGCCATCAGGCAACGGCTGAAGAACCAGTTCTCCTCCGCTCACCGTTCCGGCAACCGTACTGACCGGGCCAGTGCTGGTAACCGGACTACTCCTGGGGTTTTCTGCCTGCTTATCCGTCTGCCCTGGCCTGCGGCCAAGGGCAGACAGGAAATCCAGGGCAGCGGGGGTAAAGCGTGTGCCTGGCGGGAACTCCGGCAGTTCGCCACTGCCGTTGCGCCAGGCCTGGCGCAGTTCCTCTTCGGTGAAAATCATCTCAGCTGCTTTCCACACCGGTAAGGGCTTCCAGGGCGCTTACCGCGGCATCCCGGGCCTGGAGTATCTCCGACTCACTGCCGGACAGCCACATGCGGCCGAAGCGGCCAAGGGCTGAAATGTGTATGAGTTTTATGGACGCGCCCTTTTCAGCCTCGTTGGCCGCAAAATTTATGTAGGCCGCCGGGGCGCACTCAAGGACCAGCATGGTCTCTCCGGGTACCATCATGGACCCCCGCCTGAAACGGTTGATCAACTGGGCCTGGTAGGGATCCACATTGGTTATCACCTGCACCGAGGCAATGAAAGGCTTGAGCCGTCCGGCTTCCTGCAGTGACAGACGGTCAAGCACAATCCGGCCCGCCTCCATGACCTCCGCCTGGGAAGGGGAGTGTATCTCGAACATGCCGAACTCGCGTTCAACGATCTGGGCCCCTGGCCTGGCTTCTGTGGTCTTCACCGCGATGTCAACCAGGCGGAAGACTTCGTTGCCCGGAGCCACTTCGATGTACAGGGAGGCCATGCCGGCTGTGGGCAGGTCTCCCTGGGTTATGGTGCCCACGAAGGCGCCGAACTGGGGTTGCATCCTGTCTATGTACGAGTACACCCGTAACTGGAAAGCTTCTCCCATGGCGGGTTATGCGTTCCCGCGCCCGCTGAAGGCTCCCTTTGACTTCTGGGGTAGTATCATCTCCACCGATGGATCCGGCCTCGGGATGACATGCACGGACACCAGCTCGCCCACGCGTTTGGCGGCAGCTCCACCGGCATCGGTGGCCGACTTCACAGCACCCACATCGCCACGAACCATTACGGTGACATAGCCACCACCGATGTACTCCGACCCGATGAGTGTGACATTGGCAGCCTTTACCATGGCATCAGCCGCTTCGACTGCGCCGACAAGACCCTTTGTCTCCACCATGCCAAGGGCGATCATAGATTGCTCAGCCATTCAGAACCTCCTGATACGTCTGTGTTCATTGTATGTGCCGCTTGCGCAATTCCGCAAGCACGCGTAGGGCTATTCCCTCTGTTTCATCTGCCCCGGCAGCGGCGGTCAGGCTGGCAATTCCGCTTATGGGTTGCCTGCTACCGGCTCCAAGAGTCTCGGCGTCCGTGCCGGGCACCATCGCGGAAGCCGGAGCCTCCCGTATGCCATACGCCAGGCTCTTGACGGTGAACAGGTGCTTTACACCGATGTTGTCACCGGTTATGGCGCCTCCGACCCCGCCAGGGCCCAGGGTCATGCAGGGATCCAGGCCTGTGGTACCCCCGGTAGCTCCCAGACAGCTCATGGTGTTTACCACAATGCGGTGTACAGGCTTTTCAAGACCGAAGGCCATGATCACCTTTTCATCTTTGGCGTGGATGGCCAGGGAGTGGCCCCGGCCGCCGAAGGCTATCAGCTGCAGGCACCGCTCGCACCCGGCTTCCCAGCCATCAGCCTCGTACCATCCCAGCACGGTGGTAAGCTTCTCCCGGGACAGCGGCTCTTGGGGTCCTACGCTGTCCAGCCTGGCAATGAGCACCCGGGTGGATGGAGGCACCGTAAATCCTGCCATGCCGGCTAAAAAGGTTGCTGACTTGCCCACAGCGGCAGGGTTTATAGCCCCATCCGGCCTGAACAGAAGGCGCCTGAGGCTGTCCGCCTGGTCGGGGGACACAAAACAGCCGCCTTGGGCCTGCACGTACTCCGCAAAGCGTAGGGCAACGGGCTTGTCTACCACGGCCGCTTGTTCGGTGGCGCAGATGACTGAGTTGTCAAAAGCCTTGCTGGCCACCAGGAGCCTGGCGGCGGCTTGCAGATCTGCGCTGCGGTCCACATTGCAGGGCACGTTGCCAGGGCCTACGCCATAGGCC
>JAVEXH010000091.1:0-8622 GCA_034004175.1 Spirochaetia bacterium | reverse complement strand
ACCACTTGACCCTGGTGCCCAGAATGGCACGGGAACGCCAGGCTATGGTTTTCCCTTGTCCGTGTATCCTGGCTGCAAGATCCGCGATCCTCTGATGGATCAAGGCAAGGCCTGTCGATCCAAGACCTGCATGATCTGCCCATGCTGCGGTTTTTTCAAGATTGATGACCAGACTGTGCTGCAACCCCCAGTCCGAGGCACAGAGGCTTGCGATGTAGGCTGCGTTGATGCCTGCCTCACCCAGGCCCGCTTCATCCTTGCTTGATATGTCATTGTCCGGGCATAACTGGTGGTCCAGAAAAACACAGGCGGCATCCTGCAGATCCTTGTCATTCACCTCGTGGATCTGCAGTTTGGTAAGCACTAGATCTGCTGGATTGACCGTATAACCCTGAGGAGGAATCCGGCCGGCAAAGTCGAAGTCATGGCACATGCTGAAGACATTGATGAAAACATCAAGTTTGCTGCCACCGGGAGAAACAAACAGCAACCGCCGGTCCCCATTGTACAGGTTGAACTCCTCTTCGGGAATCCAGCCCTGGCTCCGGATGAAGGCTTGTACCTTTCCTGGATCAGCTGTGACAATGCAGTCGGCATCACTGCAGCTCCGCTGGAATGGTGGAGTGGAAGAAGATGGACAGGCCAGCTGTACGGCCAGACCTCCCAGGAGCCTCAGACTCAGTCCGGCTGATTCGCCGGCGTCGATCAGGGCTTTGACACCAGCAAGAAGTTCATCATTCCTGTTCACAGTAGTTCCGCAAAAATCATTCTACAGGAATCTCGCCGTAGATCTTGTCAACATCTATGCCATGGCTTCGCCGCCAGGCCCTCATGCCAGCATAGAGAATGGCAGCACCAGCATAGAGCGCAGCAGTGAAGACCAAAGCTGTGACATTGCGGTAACTGATGCCATATAGCTCCAGGGGGTCGATGAACCACTGGTAAAAGAGGAAGAGCAGGTACAGGCAGAAGGCCAGCCCGAAGACAGATACGAGGGGAATCTTCCCTATCCTGAAATTGACAAGCGGCGAGGCCTTGTACAGGTCCTTCTTTACGAAGGGCAGCAGTACGGCACTCAGGCTGGTTCCAAAGAAGGTAACTGCGATTACCAGCGTGGACACCAGTGTCAGGGAGCTGAAACCCAAGACATCCCAGATGTAAAGTGCTGACACCAGAACACCAGGAATGACCATCAGCAGCAGGGCGTTTACCGGTGTCCTGCTGACAGGGGATACCCTGGCTATGGATTCCGGCAGAAGGCGATCAAAACTGGCCGAGAAGAGTATTCTGGTGCTGGACAGGTAGATGGTTCCAGCCCATCCGAAGAACCAGGCACTCATGGCCAGCAGCACCAGAACCTGCACAAAGACACTCTCCACGCCGAAGAGTGCAAAGAGTACCGGATATGGCCAGACAGGCAGTATCATGGCCGAGGAGGCCGGATCCCAGCGATGCTGCCAGAAGACAGCATTGGCTTTCATGAAGAAATCGAAGTCCATGTAGCGGTCAAGCACCAGAAGGAAAAGGATGGCAAGGGCTGTGGTTGCCACCAGGGCGGCCGCCATGCCGTAGAAATTCTTGCGCAGATCCTGGGAGCCACGGATTTCTCCATACAGGGTTGCACCCCAGTTAGGCCACAGGTTGAAGAAAGCCAGATAGGGCAACAGCAGCATGATGGCCTGGAACCCGCCGCCGTACAGAGGGGTGGTAGGCCCGAGTTCGGCACCGGCACGCTCTACCGCCTGGTAGGCGTTCTGCACACCGAAGAGCTGCAGCATGCCCTTGTCGAACAGCTCAGGAAACCGTGCCGGATTGCCGGTGACAAACAAGGCTACGACCACCAGCAGGCCGGCGTTTCCGATCCAGAAACAGAACTTCTGTACCCTGGCATACGTCTTCATGCCCTTGGCTATTACAATCACCACCCAGACGCAGGTCAGCAGGACCACGACGAACCAGGCCAGTGGCGAAACTGCCACTGCCAGGGCAAAATCCCTGAAGCCCAGCACCGCGCCAAGGGGTACTATGACGATGTGCCTGAGCATATCCGCATACAGGGGGGTCCACAGCCACAGGATGAAACACCAGCCGGTGATGGACAGGACATACCCCAATCCGCCGCCAAGGATGCGGCTTTGCCAGACATAATCACCACCTGCCCGGGGCATGGCGGCAATGAGACTGGCATAGACCACCGTCTCGGGAATGACGAACAGGGCTCCCAGCAACAAAGCCGGGATGAGACCACCCTGGAAATACCAGGCCTGACTCATGATGTACAGACCAAGAGTCACGAGGTTGATGGAAAAGAATGCGTAGATGAATGCGTCGGTTACCGACCATGAACGGACGAGCCCGGTGGCCTTGCGTAAAAAAACATCCGGTTCGGAAGCCATGCTTACCTCCAGTGGTGAAAGATCATCCCGTTGTCAGGACGTAGTGCTTCAGGCCCTTGCGGGCATCCAGCTCAAGCAGGACCCCCTGAAGGACACCCTGCTCATAGAGGCTGCCGGGGTTTACAGCAAGGGTCTTCCCGATCCGGGCAACTCCCTTGGATTCATGTATATGGCCATGCAGTGACACCAGTGGCCGGTACTGTTTCACCGCATCACGGACAGCTGTGCTCCCCACAGGTATGGTGGATTGGCCCGCATTTTTAATGGAAAGATCTGCACCCAGTTCCGGTGCTTCGTCCAGACCCGTCCCGTAGGGCGGACAATGGATATTGAAGATGAAACGGGAAAAGTCTGAAACCCCTTCAAGCATGTGGTCCATCCTGATCCTCAGAGCTGCTTCAGGCTCTTCCCGGTAGGTATCCCAGGGTGTCGGTGTTGTCCATCCTGTGGATGCCAGCTGGAATCCGCCTATATCCAGGCACTTCCCCTCTCCATCGGTGATCAGGGATGAAGCTGCCAACAAATCGTCCACCTCCGGCGGATCGTCATTGCCCGGACAAACGAAACAGGGGACATCTGCCGGTAGGCGATCGGAGGCCATATCCAGCCAACTGGACAGGGTGTCCAGCACAGCCTTCCTGAACCGGCCAGCCAGGGCTTCGGGATCGGCGGCATAGCTGTCCCTCTCGTCCTTGCCCATGCGCACAGGATAGTAGCCCCTGCTACGCACCTGTTTCTCGAAGTCCTGCATGGCAGCCTCGGACTCAAGTTCATAGCTGGAACCGAGCAGGGCTGCCCTGACCGTCCTGCCATCGTCCACCAAGGGAACTATGGCCTTGCCGGTCATGTCGCCGCCCAGCACCAGCACATCGGCCTTGTAATACGAGGCAGCCCCCAGGAATTTCTTCCAGCAGATATCGGAACCATGTATGTCACTGGCAAAATATAATCGTGGCATCAGCGGTCCGCAAGCTTTCCGGCCGGCTCCGGTACGTGGAACAGGCTGATGCCCAGGTAATCCTTGACCCGCTTGATGGTTCTGGCGAACTGCAGGCCAAGCTGGCAGAAGGTAAACCCCTGCAACAACAGCACAGGCAGGACAAACAGCCAGTACGGCAGTTCCGGAAACACCAGTTTCATGAATGCCGTCATCAGGACCACGGCTGATCCTGCTACCAGATCGGGATACCAGAGAGGATACGCCAATCCAACAAGCCTGGTCCGCAGGAGGTCTCCGATATGCCTGGAGCCAATGAAACCGATGGCGGCCAGGCCGATGAACAGACTGACCCGGGGATAGGGCCCCCGGGAAGCAACAAGAATCCAGACGGCCACAGGACTCACGCTCAGAAACTCTATTACGAGTTCCCTGAACCCCTCGAACCGAAGGCGGATGATGGTTGTTGCAAATGACAGGATGTAGGCCAGTGCCACGAAGACCACCAGCACCGATATAGGCGGAAAGCCCAGTGCAGGATGCGGCAAAGCCCAGAAATCATAGGCTCCGAAGGCCATGGACAGCAAAAGCATCCAGTAGATGACAATAGCCTCCTCAGTAGAGACATGCCAGAAATAAAGACGGTTTGTCTTGTCTACTTCCCGGAGGGTTATCCAATCCACCATCATGCAGGCAATTATCAGGAAGATGCCGACCCATGCCGGAATGCCCGGAAAAGCCGCTACAATACCCAAGGGAAAGAAGAAAACATTCATGGAGTCAAACCAATGGTCCACAAACTCACCCAGAGGACCGGCACTGCCGATGCGCCTGGCCTGCATGCCATCCAGACAATCGAGTGTATGGTAGAGGATGATACCCAGAGCCGCCAGGCCGAAAAGCCAGGACCGGATACCAGCGTCGACATACCCGGAAAGCATGAGCAGACTTACAGCCAGCCAGGAGCCAAGATTGCCGAGCATGCTCAGCAGGTTGGCTGACATCCTGGCGGGAACAAACCTGAAGGCAAGGCGCCACCAGTGCCGAAGCAGCTTGTCGACCATAGAATGATTGTCGCACACATAGTGATACGAATATATGCGATCAGGATCAGCGTAACGTTCCATATCCCCCCGAAACCGGCTTCAATGATGTAGGAAGTGCAATATAGCATACCTGAACGGAAATACTGAACAGGTAGGAAGCGAAAATCCGTCAGGTTCATGATGTTGCTGGTTGGCAACCGGCTCGTCTTCAGGCTGCCAGCATCAGAGTTTCTCCGCCTCGGCGTAGAGCCGCTCCACTTCCCTGGCCGGCAGCAAGGTCTTGATGGCAAAGGCGATGATGACTATGCCGACCAGGTCTATGGCCAGACGCGACAAGGCAAAGCGGGGGCCCAGGGCCGATATCTCGAACAGGAGCATGGGTATCTTGGTGGTGGACCAGGCTCCGATGAAGATCAGTATGTTCATCAGGCTGGCTCCTTTCTTCATCAGTACTGCCGCGATGGGAAAGGCTCCATACAGCGGACCTGCGGCAAAAGAACCAAGCAGGAAGGCCAGAAGAGGGCCCTTGAAACCCGAACCAGGCCCCATGTACTTGATCATCTGGTCCCGGGGTACCCATACATCAAGCAGGCCCAGCAGCACAAATATCGGGGGAATGACCAGGAGCATGGTGCTCGCCTGGAAGACAATGCCACCCAAGGCTTTTCCACGCCATTGCGGGAAAGCCACCACAAAGACCATGAAGGCAAGGGTAGTGAAAATGACACCGGTATACCGCTTCAATATGGCTTTCACAGACCCACCACCCAGCCAACAAAAACTGCTGCGACAAGGGCAAAGATAAAAGCCAGTCCGTTGCGCATCAGGGCTGCCTGCCTGCCGAAGTACTTCATCTCCATGGGCAGAGTTACCACACCGACCATCATCAGACTTGACACGAAGGCTGCAATCTGGGTTACACCCGCACCTTCTTTCATGAGGGCGGCCGCCGCAGGAAAGGCCACGAAGCCGGGGATGAGGGTAACCGCTCCTACCAGCGATGCACACAGAACCCCCATGGAGCCGGATCCATCACCGATGAACCGTGAAATGGTCTTGTTGTCCAATACAGCCAGACTGGCAGAAACAAGAAGGAGAACTACGATGAACTGGGGCATGATGCCTTCAAAGGCCTTGAAGGCCTTCTTTGCCGCCATAAGGATCTTGTGCCTGCTTTTGACCATTGAGACAGAGAGTGCGACAATGGCCAGAACATACAGAATAAGTGTATCCACCTGAATCCCTTTCAATTTCAACCGGGGAAATGTGAAGTATAAAGATGATAAGATCAATACGGTAGTTGCCGCCGAGCCAAAGCCAGCAACCCATGAGGAATGAGGTTGATTGCTGGTTTAGATGCTTGGTTTGGCAAGGCAACAACCTGACACAGGCCACCGGCATGCAGACACTGGGGACAATCCAGCACGCTGGCAAAAGAATGATATCATGGCCGGCCTTGGAATGATCGTAGGCGGTGAACTCACCGACTATACGGATATGATGAACGAGGCGCGGGCCATAGCAACCAAGCGCATGGTGGACGAAGCCACAGCCCTTGAAGCCGAAACGGTCATCAATATCCGCTACGGGACAAGCAATGTAGCCCAGGGTGCAGCAGAAGTCATTGTCTACGGCACTGCAGTGAAGTTCGTAAATTCCTGATCGGGTTCATCAGTACCTGACCACTATAAAATTCAGCTTGCCCCGTACACCAGCCGGCCCCTGATGTAAGTCCGCAGTACTTTCAGCCGGGTATCCCCCTTGTCATACCTGAACACGCAGAGATTGGCGGGTGCACCGACAGCCAGTGTTCCATAGCGGGGCGGCAGGTTTCCCAGGAAGCGTGCCGGATTCACTGTGCACAGGCTGACCGATTCCCCCAGGCTGCAACCAGTGAACTCCAGAAAACGCGGTATATCCCAATCCAGCAGATGGGCAGCCCCTGCCAGCATGGTTGTGCCAGGCAGGCCGATATGGCCATCGGGGAAGACCTCCACATCCACCTTGTCCCATTTGTACAATCCCGGCTTGTACCCCCCGAGCAAGGCAGCATCGCTGACCAGGATCAGCTTCTCCAGGGACTTGGCCCTGGCAACAACCTTCACCACGGCCGGCGGCAGGTGGAAACCATCGCAGATACAACTGGCAAACATCTCATCGGCGGCCAACTGTTCCCACAGGAAGTTCCTGAGGCGCGGCACCATCGTGTCGCTGCCATTACCTAGGTGGGTAGACAAAGTGGCACCGGCATCCACCGCCTGACGGATCACCTCAGGGCTTGCCCTGGTATGCCCAAGTGAAACCTTTACACCGGTCTCCACCACCTTGTGGATGAACCCAAGGACTCCGTCCACCTCGGGAGCTACAGTCAGGTAGGCTATCCTGCCATCGGCTGCATCCTGCCAGGCAAGGAACTCATCAAAGTCCGGTAGCCGCACATAGGAACGGTCATGGGCACCCCGTGGACCGTCCTCCGGAGAGATGAACGGCCCCTCCACATGGAAGCCAGCCATGGCGGAACCAAGCTCTTCTGAATCTCTGGCGCAGCTGGCCACTAGAGTCAGGTTGCGCAGCAGGCGTTCCCGAGGCATGGTGATGAAAGTTGGCACGTGCTGGGTTACCCCGGCTTTAGCCATGCTGGCTGAAATGCTGGCTACCTGGGCCTTGTTCAGGTTCTCCAGACTGTAATCGCAGCCATTGTAGCCATTCACCTGGATATCCAGAAAGCCAGGGGAGATGTAGGGCAAGCCTTCCTCTGCACCGGCTTCAAATGCACCGGCCTCCCTCTGGTCGATGCCGTGTACCGAGGTTATCGATCCTCCGTCCACCCCCAGTTCCACAGCGTGGCCAGTGAAGACATCAATACCGGACAGGTTCATGGCATACCTCCATACATAGTCAGGATCCAGCACAAGCCTGACTGGAATCCTTGTACATCGATATCATCCTTGCACCCTTGCGTCCCCTTGTCAAACAGGTATACTGCCCCTATGATCACCCTGATTCTCGCACTCTTCATAGGATGCCTGTTCGTCTGTGCTCTTCTGGGTCTGCCCATGCTCTACGCCGTCCTGGCCGGGCTTCTCATGTTCTATGCCTATGGACTGCACCGCGGATTTAGTGCCAGGCATCTGCTTATGGTAATGATTCCCGGTTTCCGGAGCTCCATGATAATCGTCATTGTGCTTCTGCTCATAGGTATCATGAGTGCAGCCTGGCGTACCAGCGGGCTCATGGCCTTACTGGTCATCCAGGGTCTGTCCCTCATCTACCCGCCGCTGTTCCTGCTTTTTGTCTTCCTGTTGTGCTCGGCCTTCTCATTCATACTGGGCTCTTCTCTGGGTTCTGCCAGCGTGATGGGCGTAATGCTGTTTACCCTGGGCAACGCCGCTGGTGTGGATCCGCTCCTGAGCGGTGGGGCCATCCTGTCGGGCATTTATTTCGGGGACAGGGCATCCTGGCTGTCATCCAGTGCCTTCCTGGTGGCAACCATCACCGGGGTGGACCACAAGAAACACCTGCGGAACATGTTCCGTACCTCGGTGTTGCCCTTCCTGGTTTCTGCCGGCATCTATGCCTTTTTATCCGGTCACTACCCCTATGACCCTGAAACCGCCAGCGAGGTCTTTGCTCTGAAAGATTTCTTCAAGCTTGACAGCCCCTTGCTCGTGCTGCCCCTTGGGCTTGTCCTGCTGCCAGCCTTCACGAAACTGAAGCTGAGGGGAGCAATTGTACTCAGCACGCTTGCTGCCGCCGGCACAGCCATCTTTCATCAGGGGGTGACTCCCTGGCTGGTCATGCAGGATCTGGTCTGGGGCTACACCAGGGCAATTGACCATCCACAATTACAGTTGCTGTACGGTGGCGGGTTCCTGTCCATGATCAACCCCATGCTCACCGTGCTCCTCTCGGGTGCCTTGCCCCCGCTACTTGCGGAACTAGCTGTGCTGACCAGGTTCCAGAACTTTCTCGGCAGGCTTGCGCAGAAGACCTATCCCTTTGTCCCGGCCCTGGTTAGTGGCATTCTGACCAGCATCATCGGTTGCACCCAGACTTTGGCAATAATTCAGCAAGCCCCCTTGCTGGAGAAAGTACATCCTGCCGGGCAGAACGAGCAAAAAGCCCTGGCCAAAGCAAACACCAGCATAGTGCTTACAGCCCAGGTACCCTGGAACAAAGCCAACGCAGAACCACTATCAAAACACGAATCATCGTACAAAACCGGACTGTATGCATATTACAT
>JAVEXH010000090.1:0-8649 GCA_034004175.1 Spirochaetia bacterium | reverse complement strand
TACCGGGTATTCTATCCTGGCATTGTCTCCATCCCCGGAATCATCATCTTCCTGAAGTTCTTCCGAGGGTGATCCGGGTACATACAGGGTGATCATGGTATCCATATTGCCGGTGGTCTGGGCCACCAGTATACCTCGTGCTGTTGACTGGATGATGAACCAGTCTTCATCACCGGTATGCAGGGTGCGATCCACAGGAGAGGCTCCAAGGTCCGCAGCCAGGGGTGAATCCTGGCTGTCTGGCTCGTAGCGGTCACGGGGGGTACCATCGTCGGGGGCTGAAGGTAGCAGCATTCCGGCCAGCACAGAGTCCATGACAAGGTCTGACCAGACTCCTTTGAGTACTGTGCTGTCTCCCGTTCTGATGAGACGGGTGTATACGCGGATGGTGTCCCCGGCCAGAACCAGTTCACCTTGAACCATAAAATCCGGTGGAGGGGCGTCCTGAAGGGTAAGGACCATGTTTGCCCCTGGTGCAGCCGCTGCAGAGGCCAGGAAGGTGGCAAGATTGTTGGCCCACAACGATCCCAGAGCAGCGTTTTCTCCGTTCAGTGCAAAGTTGCCAAGCTGCAGACGGTATTTTTCATTCTGCCTAGGCAAGTTCCGCAGGGTCTGGACGAGGCTGCTGGTTATGGACCGGCTTGCGGCATCAACCTGGGCAAGGCCGGTTTCTGCCTGGTTTTCCTGGGCTGCCAGTCCGGTGCCAGCAGCAACGAGTACAAGCAGGACGCTAAGGATCAGGTGGCGGATCGACTTCTTCATATGTTCTCCTCCAGGATTCCTTGAAGATAGCCCGGAACGGGCCTGAAAACAGCAGCCAGAAAACAGCACGCTTGAGTCCGGGCACTTCCCTGCGTATATTTGATCATATTACTATCCCAATCACCTTGCCAGGAGTACGCCATGGATTTCCTTGAACTTGTGAAAGCCCGCTATTCAGTCCGTTGTTACCAGGATAAACCGGTGGAAAAAGATGTGCTGGACCGGATACTGGAGGCGGTGCGTCTGGCACCTTCAGGAGCCAACCGCCAGCCGTGGCGTTTCGTGGTGGTACAGGATATACAGACCCGGCAGCGGCTGGTGGAGGCGTGCAATGGCCAGCAGTTCGTGGGTCAGGCCCCGGTTGTCATAGCCGGCTGTGGACTCATGCCCGATCGCATCATGCATTGCGGGATGCCAGGAGACCCCATCGACCTTGCCATAGCCATGGAACATCTGGCCCTTGCAGCCACCGCCGAAGGCCTGGGCACCTGCTGGATTGGTGCATTCGGACAGGACAAGGTTAGGAAGGTGCTTGGTATACCGGACACTGCCAGGGTTGTGGAAGTGATGACCCTCGGTTACCCGGCGGACAGCCCGGGTCCCAAAAAGCGCAAGGCTTTGGATGAGATAGTAACCTATGACAGCTGGTCCTGAGACTTGGGCGATCTGCCGCCCAGCACATTGGTTCCCCATACACCGGCAATGATCATGATACCACCCAGTATGTCGGTTGGTCGTATGGCTTCGCTGCGGAAGGCAAGGCCGGCAATCACCGATACCAGGGTGGTCAGGTTGGCAAAGACTGCAGCCTCTGGTGATTTCAGCTTTGACAGGTTGTAGTTTATGAGGAAGAAGGCCACCACGCTGGACAGTATGCCCAGATACAATATCGATGAAATGGATGCCGGCCCCAGCCTGGACAGGAGGTCGGTACCGCCGCTTGCGATGGTGCGTGCCGCAAAGATGCCCCCGAAGGTAATGACGGCGAACCACATCATGAAGAAGGTGGTCTCCGCTGGTTTGAAGTACCGCGAACTCCTGCGGGACATGATATTGAACGAAGCAGCACACAGCATGGACAGGATCAGGAGCACTATTCCCAGGGGTTGCCCGCCTACCGCACCGTATGAACGGAAGATGACAACCACCAGGACGCCGGCGAAGGACAGCAGGGTGGTTGCTATTTGCAGGGGTTTGAGGCGTTCCTTCAGTATGAAGGCTGCCATCACGGTAACCATCACCGGGATGGCCGACAGGATGATGCCTGCGGTGGAAGATTCCACCCGGCGTATGCCCTCGGTTTCCAGTATGAAATACAGGAAGGGCTGGAAGAGGGCTGTCAGGAAGAGGGTCCGGAGGTCCTTGCCCCGGTAATCCAGTTTGATGAAACCCGTCAATACCAGAGCACTCATGATGAGGGCTGCGGTCAGGAAACGCAGGAAGATGAGTTCGTGGGGAGCTATGTCGTCCAGGGCGTTCTTGGTGAAGAGGAATGAAAACCCGAAGATGGTGCTGGCACCGATGCCTGCTAGATAATTGCGTGTTCTGGCCATGATGGGGCATTGTACTCATTTACCAACCCCTGAGCCAGTACCCGGGTGTATACTACGGTCCACTCAGGACGTATGTTGACAAGATCCGGGAGGCTCTTATGCAGCACGAGATCAGCTCACCTATTGATTTACTTGGGCCTGATGGACGGATAACCGAAGAAGGCTGGGCACGATGGCCGTATTGGCGTTATGACCGTTCAAAGATCCGTGCCGGCTGGCACCGGATCAAGGAGTGGGATTACTATTCGGTCTTGTCCCGGGATGGTCGTTTCGGCCTCACCTTGACCATGAGCGACCTTGGGTATGCGGGCCTGTTTGCCCTCTGCTTCCTGGATCTTGATCGCGGCTATTTCAGGCAGATTGACAGCCTCAAGCCCCTTACAATGGGCCGCACAGGTTTTTCACCAGACAGCGATTCAGGTCGGGTAGGCTTCAGGGATACCAAGCTGAGCCTCGATTTCGAGTATGTCCCGGGCAAGCGGATCCTTGCTTTCAGTGCGCCAGGCCTGGTTGACCCGGATGGAAACACCGGGCTTGAGGGTAGGATTGAACTGGAGCAGCCGGCAGAACTGGAAAGCATGAACATTGCTACATCCTGGGCTGAAAACAGGCAGGCTTTCTATTACAACCGCAAGGTGAACTGCATGCCCGCCTCCGGTGGCTTCAGCCTTGGTGGCAAACGCTTTGATTTTGATCCTGCCAAGGATTTCGGCGCTCTGGACTGGGGACGAGGCCGCTGGACTTACCGCAACCGCTGGTACTGGGGGTCAGCCTCCGGGTATGTGGATGGCGTCTCCTTCGGCTGGAACATAGGCTACGGCTTCTCTGATCGTACGATGGCATCCGAGAACATGCTGTTTTACCGGGGCAAAGCCCACAAGCTGGATGAGGTGCATTTCCGCATCGATACAACGGACTATATGAAGCCCTGGCGCTTCACCAGTTCGGATGGCCGTTTCGAGATGGATTTCAGGCCTCTGGTAGACAGGACATCGCATACAGATCTGTGGTTGATCCGCTCGGAGCAACACCAGACCTTCGGCGAATTCACCGGTACTGCCATCCTGGATGATGGCACCCGGATCGGAGTAGATCGTTTGCCCGGCTTTGCGGAGGATGTTTTCAACTGCTGGTAGAGGACCAGCAACATTCAGACAGCGGCAACTGATTGCTCAGGTGTAAAGAAATGGTAAAATCTCTTGTCCTGGCGTTCCATGTCATAGGTATAAATTGTTATTATGTTCCGTTTGGGAGACTATATGACAAGAGTTCTTGCTTTTGCAGCTATGTTCATCATGTTGCTTGCTGGTGCCTCAGCCCAGCAACCGGGTATGGGTGGTGGCGGTGGCGTGCCGATTACCTCCGGAACTCCCCCTTCGGGCGGTCAGGCTCCAGGCTCCCAGCCCCCAGTAGCACAACCAGGCGCACGGCCAGGGGGGCAGAATTCCCAGATCCCCGGTGCCGGGCTTGTCTCCATAGCCAGACTTGAAACCCGTACCACGTCCATTGGCGTGGCAGGCAGGCTTGAACCGGCCAGGCGCATAGGTCATACCGTAAGCATAGCCGGCTTTGTGGAGACCATCCATGTACGGGTAGGGGAGCGGGTCACCGAGGGACAGTCCCTGGTTACCCTCAGCCGTGATGTTCCCGGTGAGGTCTTCCGGCCCATGGTTGTTGCTTCCCGCATAACCGGTCGTGTTTCGGAGATCCATCTGATGGAGGGTGAAGAGGTAAAGTCTGGTACTACCGCGGTCACGGTGATGGACGATGCCGAGTTCCGACTCGTTGCAGCCCTCAGCGACAAGGACGCCTTCAGGGTGACCAGCATGGGCAGGGCCTCCGTGACCGCGCGCTCTGCGGATGGCATGATTCTGCAAGGTAGTCTTGAGAGTGTTGCGGCTGAACCTGATTACAGTACTGGCCTGTTTTCTGCCACACTCCGCTTCCCGGCCCAGGCTGGCACACGGATAGGCATGGTTCTCTTCATGGATCTGCCTGTTGATTCAGTCCGGGGCCAGTTCGTGAAACAGGATCTGATTGTGCGCCGTTTCGGCCATAGTGTCATGTGGACCATCGATGCAGATGACAAACTGAAACAGGTTCAGGTGACCACCGGCAAGCCGTATGGCGACGAAATTCTGGTAACCGGCGGACTGCCACCGGGAACCCGTTACCTCAATCGTCTCGGCGGCAGCGAACGGGAAGGCTTGAGCCTGCAGGAGTATCTCGCCGCCCTGCGGAAGGATTCCTGAAATGCTCAAGCTGATCTTCAGGAAGACCACAGGTTTCATTGTATTCTCCGTCCTCCTCTGTGCTCTGGGCATCTGGCTGGCCACTCAGTTGCCGGTAATGATGTACCCCCAGACCCGCAGACCCATGGTTACCATACGATTCAGCCATCCCGGAATCTCTGCAGTGGATTTCCAGCAGGAATACGCCGGGCAGATAGAACCACGCCTGGCTGCCCTGGACAATGTTGACATGATGGAGACTACCTACTCCAGCGATTCCAGCCTCATAACCATCACGTTTGACTGGGAGATCAAGAGCGATGATGCCAAAACCGCTGTGGAGTCAACGATGTTCTCCATCAACAGTGGCCTGCCGTCGGAGATCAGGGATGCCTACACTATCCGTTTCCGGGAGGGTGAGAATGCCGGTTTCATAGTGATGGGGGCTACCTCCGCCAGCACACCGCCAGAAGAACTGATGGCGTTGCTGAGCGCCAATGTGGAACCCCGGCTCAGGAGCATACATGATGTAGAGGAGTTCACACTCTCGGGCTTGGAAGAGCTGCAAGTGAGCGTTACCCTTGATCAGGACTCCATGCTCTCCTACGGCATTTCCATCGTGGATGTGAACAATGCCTTCCAGGCAGGTCTATCGCCCCAACCCATCGGAACTCTCAGGGAAAGCGGAATCCGTTACAGCGTTCGCTTTGCCCGGGAAGATCGGGATCTTCAGGCTTTGCCGGCTCTGGAGATAAAACGCATAGGCGATACCCTGGTTGTCCTTGAGGATATTGCCGGAATAGACATACGTTACACGGTTCCTGGCCGTGTCTTCATCATAGAAGACCGACCGGCTATACAGATCAGCCTTACGCCGATAGAGGGGGGCAATCTCAACCGCATGACCGATGAACTGCTGGCCATCATGGATGTTGCCCGTGACTCCGGCCAGCTACCGGAAGATACCAGCTTCGAACTGTATGTAGACCCTGCAAAATACATCAACCGCTCCATAGACCAGGTCATAAAAGCGGCCCTTATCGGCGGAGCACTGGCCATCCTGATCGTGTTCTTCATTCTTGGCGAACTACGCAACACTTTGATCATAGCCTTGTCGTTGCCGGTCTCCATCATGCTGTCGTTCATACTCATGTCCGCCTTCAATGTTTCGCTGAATCTGATATCCCTCGGAGGTTTTGCCCTGGCCGTGGGCATGATCGTCGATTCAACCATTGTAATAATGGAGAATATCCACCGTTGGCGCAGGGAGGACAAACGGGTACTCAATTCGGTCATGTGGAAGCATATCGTCATGGAATCCACCAGGCAGGTCCGCGCTCCTGTCATCGCCTCTACCCTGACCTCGGTCCTGGTCTTCCTGCCCCTGTCCTTCTCGGCTCCCCTGGCCAATGCCATCCTGGGCGACCAGGCCAGGACAGTGGTCTTTTCCCTCATGTGCTCGTTGTTCGTATCCCTGAGTCTCGTGCCGGTGATTGCCTACTTCCTGTTCAGGGGCAGGGGCAAGCAGAATATCGACCATCTGAACCCCCGGGGTTTTGCACGGATCTCCGAGCCGGTCATCGGAGCCATCATCAGCGGCTACCGCAGACTGCTGCGGCTCATCATCGCACGGCGTATCACCGCAGCCCTGTTCCTGCTTGTGACCCTGGTGGCCATGGTTCTGTCTGTAGCCACTCTGTTCCCGAAGATTCCCAAGGAGATCATGTCCAAGCCACAGTCCGACCGGGTAGTGGTGTTCTTTACCCATGCCGACTATAGCTCTTCGGTGGACATCATAGAGAACCTGATGCCGGAACTGAGGGAGCGTACGGCAAAGACCCTCTCCGGCCTGAGCTACCGCAGCTATGCCAACATATCCGGCCGCTTCAACCAGCTTCTCCTGGATTTTGACAGCCCGGGGCAGGTTTCCGTGGCCATAGCACGCCTCGAACAAGCTTTCATCAGCGAAGGCGCCTGGTATTTCAATATCCAGTCCTGGGATCCTGCTGCCCTGCCCCTGCCCATGGTCTTTGCCCTGCAACTCAGCGTGTATGGTCCGGATGCAACCCGCAAGGTGGCCATCCTGGATGACATGCAGCGCCTTCTCAACGAGTCAAAGCGGTACAGCAGGACCTTCGTGCGTCCCTCTCCTTCCATGAGCAGTGAACTGGTCCTGAGCCCGCGAAACGAAGTTTTCAGCGGCTTTTCAGGGCTCAATATCTCTACGATGACCACTATGGCAAGGCGGGTATTGGGTGGTACCGTGTCCATCGATGTATCAGATGGTACGTATGAGGTGCCGGTCAGTGCCCGCTACCCTGATACCCTGCTGGATTCCCGTGACAAGCTTGCGGATTTCCTGATTCCCTGGAACAACTCCTTCCTGCCCCTGAAGCATTTTTTTGATTTCGAGGCAAGCTCCGATGTGTCCCAGATCTATTCAGAGGACGGCGAACTGGCCTTCCGCCTGTATGCCATGGTCTCCTCGGATATAACCGATGCGGAACGTCTGCAGAAGGAACAGGATACCAAGGATCTCTTTGCAGAAAAACTGGCACTGCCTCCCGGCTACAGCTATATCCTCGACAATCCCCGGGTAGAGATAGACGACTCGATACGCTCGCTTTTTGTGGCCATGGGCATCTCGGTCCTGCTCATCTATCTCCTGCTGTGCTTTCAGTTCAACTCTCTGTGGATACCACTGATAATCCTGGTAACCATACCTCTGGGTTTTGTCGGGGTGGTCATATCCCTGTACCTCTTCAAATCAACCCTGAACCTGAACTCTTTGCTGGGTACCATACTTCTGGGTGGCATAGTGGTGAACAATGCCATCATCATGATAGATTTCTACCTGCAGAGCAGGAAGGATCACCCCGACCACCTGAGCGCCATAGAGGCTACTGCAGGCCTGCGGTTCCAGCCCATACTCATAACCACACTGACTACTATTTTCGGCATGATGCCCATAGCTGTCGGCTCTGGTTCAGGCTCGTCCATTCTGCAACCCCTGGGCATAGCGGTCTCCGGTGGCCTTGTGCTGTCAACCTTCCTGACCTTGTTCGCGGTTCCTGCCATTCTCAGCTTCTGGAGATACAATCCATGAAATGCACGATTTTACGGGTATTTGCCCTGGTGTCTGTCCTGCACCTGCACGCGGAACCGATAAATCTGACTCTTGAAGACGCTATCCAGCTGGCCATTGCCAACAGTCCGGCCCTCCAGGATCAGGAAATCATGGTTTCTGCAGCACTGAGGAACAAGGAAAATGCCTGGAACCTGTTCCTTCCTGGCATAAGCGCTGATGTAACCGGCCGGTTCAGCGATGCAGTTCTGTTTCCGCCGGATACCTTCGGTCCCAGTCAACCTTTTACATCGTCTGTGAACATGGATATCAGATTGTCCCTGGACACCAAAACCCTGTATGACCTTGGCAAGCGACATGATGATTACGCCACGGCTCTTGTTGCGGCACAGGAAGCGAGGCGGGAATTCATAGTGGAAGTGGAGAAGGCTTATTTTTCCCTGGTAGCCTCATCCATGGACGTGGAAAACAGCCTGAGGACCCTTGAACTGGAGGAGGAGTCGTACCGGCAGACCAGGATCAAGTTCGATCGAGGACTTGAATCCGAGTTGACTCTCCTCAATGCGGAGCTGGAACTCCAGGGCAGCCAGACTGCTCTTGTCAGTGCCGAAGCCGGTTACGGGAAGAAGGCGACCGCCTTCAAGCGGCTTCTGGGGCTTGACCCACAAACCTCCTTGGTGCTGACAAGTTCCCTGACAATCAGGGAGCTGGACTCAGGCAGTCTGGAATCGCTGATGGGCGCCATCGGGCAACGCCTTGATCTTGAACTCAAACGCCGGGCCATCCAGGCGGCCTCTGTGGCTGCCGACCGCTACCACGCGAGCACCAGGCTGCCGCTGCTGACCCTGGGCAGCAGTGTCTCCTTGAGCCTGGATGACTTTTCGGTTCCGGCGGATGGTTTTTCCGTCAGTGCCGGAGTCAGCCTCAATGCGGATGCCTGGATTCCTGGCTCCCAGAAAGACCTTGCCTATATAGCTCTTCTGGAGGCACGGGATCATCAAGCTCTTGAATACGACCG
>JAVEXH010000089.1:0-8773 GCA_034004175.1 Spirochaetia bacterium | reverse complement strand
CCGCCGAAAAATCTGAACGCATGGAAAAAAAGTCAAATATCCTGGACAGCACAGCAGATGCGGTGGACAAGAACTTCCAGGCCATAACCGAGCTGGAGCGCAATGTTCGTTCGATAGATGCAGACATCCGTGATGTACCCGACCGCATCATCGATCTTAACCGGTCTCTGGATGAAGTGATGGCCTTCAGGCCCAAGCTGGACGCAGCCATAGTCAGGCTGGACGAGGTTGACGGTGCCATGGCCGACGCCGAGAAACGTGCCACTGAACTGAACAAGGCCAGGGAGTGGCTGGCCAGGGCCGAGACCCGTTTTGACGAGCTCAACAAGAAATCCCAGGAACATCTGAAGATGCTCAATGACATCCTCAAGGATGAACCATCCTCTGGCCGCAAGGACAAGGGCGCCCCATCTATCAGTGTGCAGGAGACAGTCCGCAAATTGTCACACCAGGGCTGGAAGGTGGAGGAGATAGCCAGAGCCGTCAAGCTGTCCAGAGGTGAGGTGGAACTGATACTGGAACTCGGCGGACAAGACTGAAGCATCTAGGCACTCGGTAGATCAAGGCGTTGGTGGATTAGTCCCTGTCAGCGCCTCAGTCTCGGTCAGCGCACCAGTCTCGGTCAGAAGGCCAGCCTCGGTCAGAAGGACCAGCAATCCGGCACGATCCACAAGTCCTTCACTGTCAAGAAGTGCTTTGGCCTTCCCTTTGTCGGCAAAGCCGGCAGCCAGTGCCTTTGTCATGGCTTCCCTGCCGCCTGCACCATCTTCGGCGATGGTAAGGCGCAGTCTGGCAAGGTCGAACCAGGCCGCTGCATCGGCAGGGAGCTTGGCCAGCAGGTCCTTGTAGGCTTCCATTGCCTCTGGATACTCGCCTTTGCCTTCCCTTGCCTTGGCCATGGCCAGCAATCCATCGGTGGAATCCGGTTTCAGGGCAAGGAAACGGTCAAGATACTCAACTGATTCATCATACCGTCCTGAAGCCAGGAGAAGCAGGCCTGCCCGGTAGGCCGAGGCTGCATCGTCCTTGCGCAGGCTCAGCAATTCCAGATAGACAGCCAGGGCTTCCTCAGCCTGCCCTGCTCCGTCCAGCAGGACAGCCAGGTTGAACCGGCTGGCCGCATCGCCTGCGTTGAGCTCCAGAACCCTCCGATACACGGACACCGCTTCGTCGTTCCTTCCCGCCTTGTGCAGCACATAAGCCTGAAGGGAAAGCAGTGCGGCATTGTCAGGATCACGGCTGGCCAGAGGCTTGAGTGTGCTGAGGGCCTCATCGAATTTACCGGCCTCGGCCAGGGCCCTGGCCAGATTATAACCAGCCACGGCCTGGCCAGGATCCAGGGACAGGGCACGGGACCAGGCCTCCCCGGCCTTGTCCCATTTCCCGAGTTCTGCCCAGGCATTGCCCAGCTCTGTCCATTCACTGGCCTGCCTGGCGGGGCCAACGGAGGTACAGGAGAACAATACAGAGGCAAACACAAGGACAGCCATGAAAACCAGGCCCTTGCCGACCGGACTGACTGTACCGACAGTGCTGACTGTTGTGGCTGTGCTGGTTGCGCCTGTTACCCTGGGAGCCCAGGTCATCGCCTGAGCACCGTCTCTTCTATCGTACGGATCTGGGAACGGTACAGGCTGGCAATATTGGAGCCATAGTCGGCTATAAGCTGTATCATGTCCCGGGGATGATCACCTTCATCCGTTCCATTGATCCGGTCACCAGCATCGCCGAGGCCTGGCATGATATACGCTGCCTCGTTCAGCACCGGGTCCATCCACAAGGTGTAAACGGTCATGTTCTCTATAGCCCGAACAGCCCTGAGGGCACCCTTGAGGGCAGAAATGATGTTGAAGCACAGGATGGACCGCGGCTTCACGCCTTGGTCAAGAATATACTTGACTACCGTAACCAGACTGCCGCCCGTGGCATTCATGGGGTCGGCAAAAATCAGGTCCTTGCCGTCAAGATCTTCAGGCCTGAAATACGAGCGGTCAAGATCAAGGACGTATTCCATGGTCTTCTCGTCCTTGGTGTCATCCCGCTTTATCTTGAAAAGGGCAAAAGGCGTTACATAGCCGTGGGAAGAGAATTCCTGTATCTCCTTGGACATGATGGCCGATGGCAGCAAAGCGCCCCGTAGCATGACGCACATGACGGTATTCTCGATCTTGTCGTCTACATTCGGAATCTTGTGTACCGCGTAATTCTGCACCGGGGAGGTGACCGGAGTCTGCACGATCAGGTAGTTCTTGTTCTCGCTCTTGACCCCGCCGAAGGCCAGATTGAACAGCAGTTCATAGGCCCTCTGGGTATAGTAGGTAAACTCATGCCGCTGGGTTCCCACATCGCGCAGCTTTGCAATGAGCCTTGATGCCTCTCCATGGCTCTCGGAAGGCGTGGCAAAGGAGTACACCTGGATACGGGGCTCCGCGTGGCAGATCTCCTGCATGAGACCGCCCATCTCATTGTACAACTCTATGAGCACAGCTTCTTCACGATGCCGCTCGGCTGCACCCTTGGTGGAAGACAGTATGCTGTATGAAAGCATGGCCTTACGATACAGACCATCCATTTTTTCCATAAGTGCCCTGTCGTCATCGGTCAGGTAACCATCAAGGTCCTGGGCCTTCAGTATGATCTTGTTCAATGCAGTCTCCCCTTCCATCTGTCGTGCCGAAGCCTGTTCTTCAACAGGCACCAAAAAAATGGCGGCCGTCGGGCCGCCACCAGGGGAGCCCGGCCGGATTGCCGAGCGTTGCTACCTGCGGATCACCTGTCCGTATGCACCGGAACCGATGCCGACCGCGTTGCCTTCGTCAAAATCAAGATGACATTCAAGAGCATAGGCAGGATTAACACGGCAGATGACATTCAGGAAGATGGCGCCACGCTCTCCATCCACCCTGAGGTCTACGAGTTCATTGTCCTTTACGCCAAAGGCACCGGCACTGGCCGGGTCAAAATGTATATGACGCTTGGCTATGATGAGTCCTTTGTCCTTCTTGACCGAGCCCTTGGGGCCTTCTATGACAAAAGGAGTGGAACCATCCAGTTTGCCCGATTCCCGGACAGGGCAGGTGGGTACACCAAGCTTGAAAACATCGCTGGACAGGATTTCGCACTGGGTCTCCTTGCGTTCCGGCCCCAGGATGCGGACATTGGCTATGGCCCCCTTGGGCCCTTTTATGGTTACCAGCTCCTCGCAGGCAAACTGGCCTGGCTGCAGGAGGTCTTTCAGCTTTGTCAGTTGGTGTCCGGGACCGAACAGGGCCTCGACATCCTCGCGGGAAAGATGCATGTGCCGGTTTGAAAGATTGATCAGTACTTTGGTCTCTGGCATGGTATCTCCTTGGAGCCGCTCAGGGCGGCGATGGTAGGTAGCAGAAGGCCATATCGTCCATACGAAGTGGCCCTGCGGAGTATACCAGAGATTCGGGCTTTTGTCACCGATTGGCGATGGAAGGAAACGAGAATACTGGCTTGTATGACAGACTACCGGTCGGGCAGGCACTTACGCATACCAGGCATTTCGAGCAGGCAAATGCCAGCCCCGGACGTTCCTTGTCCTTGCGGAACAAGCTGAATTTGGCTGGTTCCAGTGTCGAAAGATAGCAGGTTTTATCGCACAAGCCACATTTCGTGCAGGAGGATTCGTCAAATTCGATCCTGAAAATCGACTGTTTGTTCAGAGCACCGGAGATCCAGGCTATGGGACAACCCAGTTTATGGTACTGGTACATCTGCTGGAACTTGCCCTTGTCACCACCCAGACCGGTGATGATCTCCATGATGAACCCGATCGGGCAGGCCCAGCGGCAGAAGACCTTGCCGAAGACAATCCCCGTGACCGTTCCTATCCCCAGAATCCACCACAGACTCAAACCCATGAAGGACATAAGGGCATAGACACCAAGTCCGATCATGCCCTGTATCCATCGTCTCCTGTCGGTCAGAAATGTAACAAGTCTCGTTTTCCTGGATGACATAGATACTCCGAAACGCCAAAGATGTCTCAGAATATCATATATATTGTTTTACGTATATTGGTCAGTCTGCCAGTTCACTGACAATGGCCACACCACTTGATGCTCCCAGCCGGTCTGCACCCGCTTCAAGCAGTTTGATGGCATCATGGTAACTGCGTATGCCGCCTGAAGCCTTCACCATCATCTTGTCACCCACGGTCTGGCGCATCAGCCTAACATCTTCCACTGTGGCACCGCCGGTTCCAAAACCAGTACTGGTCTTCACAAAACGCGCGCCGGCCTTCATGGCCGCTTCACAGGCTTTGACCTTCTCGGCATCGGTAAGATAACAGGTCTCGATTATCACCTTGACGATTGCGGGAGCAGCAGCCTTCACGACCTCCCGGATATCATCTTCCACCAGTTTCCAGTTGCCACCTTTGGCGGCTCCTACATTTATCACCATGTCAATCTCTACAGCACCTTGTTTTACCGCAAGCCTGGTTTCGTCGGCCTTGGTGGCCGTGGCATTGGCACCCAAGGGAAAGCCAACAACGGTGCACACCAATACGGTGGTCCCTGACAACTCCTTGGCACACAGGGGAACCCAGCATGGATTGACGCATACGCTGGCAAACTTGTTGGCTTTAGCCTCGGCGCACAGTTCTTTCACCTGTTGTTCGGTGGCTATGGCCTTGAGTATGGTGTGATCGATGGTCTTGGCGATGGTCGCCTTGGTCCATTCTTTGGGCATGATGACTCCTTGTACAACTTTCTGACGCCGGCCACGCTGGGCCGTGCCGGACCACTCTGGCCCAGGCTGCAGATGCGTGTCAGATCTCGAAACATTGAGCCAGGAAGCTGCGCCGGGTGGACACAAGTTCCTGCAATTCCACATACATGGCATGATTGGCACGTTCGGCAATGGGATAAATGTATTTTTCGGTCTCATCGGCGTAGCGCTGGATGAAGGCCACATCTATGGTGTAGCCAAGGGATATCATGTTGCTTATCCGGTCCGCTGACTTCAGAATCAGAGACTGGGGGCTGCCGAACTCCAGTATACGTGTCAGGAAATCTTCCTTTTTCTCTACCGGCCTTCTGGTAACCTCCAGGACAAGTTTGAAGACCTCCCCGCCCTCCTCATCGAGGTCTACCAGTCGGTCGCGGTCAAAGTCGGGAATATCCTCAAGGATGTCATGGACCAGCGATGCCTTGAGCAGCACGGAGTCTATGTACCCGTAGTCCATGAGGGTTGCCATGGTATCTATCTGGTGCCGGAACATATTGCCACCGGAACGCCTTCGTTTGCCGATCAGGGAGGTTGCCAGCTGTATATACGGCGCAAGATGCATTTCCTTGAGCCGTATCATCTCTTCTTTGTCCATGGTCTCGGAGAGGTCGTGCCTGGCCACAGCCTTGACGGGACGCCCCGATTTTGACATCGATCCTCCTATGCCAGATCCGCCAGATGCTTCTCGAGCTTGGCGATACGGGCCTTGGCCTCGGCAAGTTTTTCCTGCTCTTTGGCTACTACCTCGGCAGGTGCACTTCCCGAAAAGGCAGGGTTCCCGAGTTTTGCCTCGAGACGGCCTGCAAACTGGGCTTCCTTGTCTGCTTCCTTGCGGAACCTGGCAGCCAGTTGCACGACATCAACCGCTTCCCTTGCAAAAACATAGGTCTCGAAGCCACGTCCTGCAAGGGCTATCGCGCCTGCCGGTTTCACGTCCACAAAAGACAGAGCCTCGGATCCAGCCAGCAGGGCTGCCAGCTCGGCGCTCTGCTGTATGAACCGGGCGGAGGCAAAACCCTGGTCAAAGCGGATGGCCAGCTTGAGTTTGCGCTCCTGGGGTATGCCGAATTCCGCACGCAGGGCCCTGACCATGGTAATCATTTCCTTGAGGGAAGAAAAGGCCCCGTCCAGTTCTGGATTGTTCCTGGCTGCATCTGTATCCGGGTAGGCCTGGATGATCAGGGCACCCTTGGCATTGGGCAGCTTGCCATAGATCTCTTCGGTGACAAAGGGCAGGAAGGGATGCAACAGCCGCAGGGATTCTTCAAGCACCGACAAAAGCACGGTAACCGCCCTGTCTTTCTCGGCTGGATCCTCCGACCGGGTAGACAGCTTGGTGGCCTCCAGATACCAGTCGCAGAAATCGTTCCAGAAGAACTCGTACACCGCCGCCGCTGCATCGTTGAAACGGTAAGCGGCAAAGGCCGCGCGGACCGCAAGGGCCGCACTGTCCAGGCGGTGGCGTATCCAGCGGTCAGGATTGTTGTATTCCGGATTGTCCACAAGGTTGCGGCCTTCAAGATTCATCAATATGTACCTGCTGGCATTCCAGATCTTGTTGGCAAACTTGGAACCGAACTTGAAACTTTCCTTGTCTATGAGTACGTCCTGGCCCTGGCTGGTCAGGAAGGCCAGGGTGAACTTCAGGGCATCTGCCCCGTACTCGTCCACAATTTCAAGAGGATCTATGCCGTTGCCAAGGGACTTGGACATCTTGCGGCCATGCTTGTCCCGCACCAGGGTGGTTATGTACACATCCCTGAAGGGAGATTTGCCAGTAAACTCCATGCCGGCCATGATCATCCTGGCTACCCAGAAGAAGATGATGTCGTAGCCTGTCACCAGAGTGCTGGTTGGATAGTACTTCCTGAGGTCAGCGGTTTCCTTGGGCCAGCCCATCACGCTGAAGGGCCACAGCCAGCTGGAGAACCAGGTGTCCAGCACATCCTCGTCCTGGCGCAGTTCGGTAGACTTGCACTTTGGACAGATGGTTGGTTCTTCCCTCTCCACCATGACATGACCACAGTGGTCGCAGTACCAGACGGGGATGCGGTGACCCCACCACAGCTGACGGCTGATGCACCAGTCCCGGATATTGGTCAGCCAGTGCTCGTAGGTGTTTTCCCAGCGCTGGGGATAGAACTTCACATCCCCGTCCCGCCAGGCCTTCAGGGCCTTCTCGGCCAGGGGTTTCATCTTCACGAACCACTGTTCGGAAAGGTAGGGCTCTACCACCGTGTGGCAGCGGTAGCAGTGGCCTATGGAGTGGCTTATGGGCTTTTCGTCAACAAACAAGCCGAGGGCCTTCATATCCTCCACTACGACCGGCCTGGCGTCCACGGCCTTCATACCCCGGTACTTTTCAGGAACGTTCTCGTTCAGGGTACCATCGGGATTGAGCACATTGATGCGTTCCAGATTATGGCGGTTACCTATCTCGAAGTCGTTTATGTCATGAGCAGGGGTAATCTTGACCAGGCCAGTACCGAATTCGCGGTCCACATAAGAGTCGGCAATGATGGGAATGAGGCGGTCTGTAAGTGGCAGGGCCAGCATGGTTCCCACCAGGTCCTTGTACCGGTCGTCCTCAGGGTGGCAGGCCACAGCAACGTCACCCAGCAGGGTTTCAGGGCGGGTGGTGGCTATCTCTATATGCCGGCCCGAGCCATCAGCCACCGGATAACGCAGGTGGTACATGGCGCCTGGCTTGTCTTCGTGTTCCACCTCGTCATCAGCCAGGGCGGTTCCGCAGGAGGAACACCAGTTGACCAGATACTTGCCGCGGTACACCAGACCACGCTCATACAGGGTCACAAAGACCTCGCGCACAGCCTCTGACAATCCGGCATCAAGGGTAAAGCGTTCCCGGGACCAGTCACAGGAAGCACCTATCTTTTCCAGCTGTCTGGTTATCACTTCATGATGCTCGGCCTTGACCTTCCAGGTCTCTTCCACAAACTTCTCGCGCCCCAGTTCACGGCGCTTTATACCCTTGGCTTTCAGCTGTTTTTCTACTACATGCTGGGTGGCTATGCCGGCATGATCGGTGCCCGGGACCCAGAGGGTTGGCTCGCCAAGCATGCGGTGGTACCTCACCAGAATGTCCTGCAGCGAATTGTTCAGACCATGTCCTATGTGCAGGACCCCGGTAACGTTGGGCGGAGGAATGACGACTACAAAGGGCTTGGATGCTTTTTTGCCTGCAGCTGGGGTGCTGGGACTGAAGTGACCTTCAGCCTTCCACGCGGCATAGATGCGATCCTCGAAATCCTTTGGATCGTATGCCTTGGCGAGTTCAATGGCGTTCATGATAGAGCCCTCCGATGATGGATGGCAGGCCGGTCGACCAAGGACAAACAACCTGTTCCGCAGGGCTGCCAAGCCGCCGGAATGACAGCTTGCCGCCCCCGGGGGCCGTGGCACGGCGACCGGCGCCGCACGCGGCCTCGTCGTCAGGGGCCGTGCCAGCACTGTAGCAAAAAGACAGCCGATATGCAACGCACCGCCATAACCGGCATCATCAACCTGACCAAAGTCCGGGAACATTCAGGTAAAACCAAATCTTCGTGACACTGATGGGCTCCCAGCATATACTATGCAGGTAGGAGCCATGGGGAACAGCCGGACCGAACCATCGGAATCCCCTGCAACCCCGGGTGAATCAATCTCCAGGAGGGCATGTATGGGAGAAAAAAACAAACAACCGAAAGAACCAAAGAAAAAGCCAGTGAAGACCCTTATCGAGAAGAGGAAAGAAAAGCGGGAGAAAGCAGCACACAAGACCGAGGAATAATCCGCCTTCGGCACTTTCACGGCTTATGGTTCGCCGCCGGCCTCGGGTTCAGCCTGACCGGCGGCCATGGGTCCGGTATTCCACCGGGTACCAGCGGAACCAAAGCGCCATCCACTACGTGGCTGGCCACCACGTCGCTGGCCATACGCGCCGCCTCTATGCCCCCTGCCCCTCCCGGAGGCTGTCAGTTCCACTTCCACTTTAGCGGCTTCTTCCCGCCGG
>JAVEXH010000088.1:0-8799 GCA_034004175.1 Spirochaetia bacterium | reverse complement strand
CTTTAGGTGCTTTGAAGTAAAAGCCGCAATGTTTTCTGTTATGATTCACCGATATGACCCTTCAGTTGATTTTTGATTGACCCTTCACACTCCTTACAGTAGGATCTGTCGCTGCGGAACCCTTGGTTCCGGAATTCATAATGATTGGGCAAGCGCCCGGGAAGGGGGGATCATGGCAGACGACCGCATTCGATTGACGGCCCTGTGCTCAGCGGCTGGTTGAGCGGCCAAAATGGGCCCCGAGGCCCTGGCGCAGGTTCTGCGTCCTCTGGAATTGCTCGTGCCAGCTGATCGTGCCTCATCCCTGCTTGCCGGCCTGGCCGAAGGCGACGATGCCGCGGTGTACCGGCTCAATGATGGGCAGGCTCTGGTCTTTACCGTCGACTTTTTTACTCCTGTGGTGGACGACCCCTATGATTTCGGGGCCATAGCCGCTGCCAATGCCCTGTCCGACGTGTATGCCACCGGTGGGCAGCCCGTGCTGGCCCTGAATCTGGCGGCATTTCCGCCGGATCTGCCTATGGCGGTGATCCAGGAGATAATCCGTGGCGGAGCAGAAAAGGCGGCTGAAGCCGGCTGTGCGGTGGGTGGCGGACATACGATAACCGATATCGAGCCAAAATATGGTCTGGCCGTGGTGGGCCTGGCCCATCCTAACCAGGTGCTGCTCAAGTCCGGTGCCGTGCCCGGAGATGTATTGGTGCTTACCAAGCCTCTGGGTACTGGCGCTATCACCACAGCGGCAAAGAACGGGGACTGTCCCCCGGAGGTTCTGGCCGGCGCAGTTGCATCGATGAAGCAGCTGAACCGTGGGGCCCTGGACGTGGTCCGCGCCCATGGGGTGCGGGCCTGTACCGATGTGACCGGTTTTGCTTTCCCGGGCCATGCCCTGGAGTTGGCAGAAAAGAGCACCGTGGGCTTGCGGATATACGCTGACAGTCTACCGTACCTGTCCGGGGCAGCCGCTCTGGCTGCTGCCGGTAATTTGCCCGGTGGTGCAAAACGCAACCGCTTGTTCTACGAGCCGAAGCTGGCCTTTGATCCAGGATTGGGAGAGGATTTCCGGGCTCTATACTTTGTGCCCGAGACTTCTGGCGGGCTGCTGGCTGCCATTCCGGCTGGGCAGGCCCGATCGTGCCTGGCAGCCCTTCTGGCTGCCGGCATGGATGCCGCCCTTGTGGGTGATGTTGTAGAAAAAATTGACGGGCCAGCCATGTATGTGGCCAAGGGGACCCGTCCGGCGGACTCCTGACCTGCTGTTCATCTTCCGGAATTATCCGGGGCGGCGCAGGCAGGGGCGCGCTGTCTTTTCAGGCCCGTGTCCGTACCCGCAGGCTCCCGATGGAAACTATGGCCAGGCCGGAGAACACGATCAGGATGCCGGCCAGGGCTGACACCGACAGCAGTTCACCAAGAAAGAATACGCCGACCAGGCTGGCGGTAACCGGTTCTGCCATGGAGAGGGTTACCGCAGTTGGCGCACGTACTCCCTGGAGGCCCCGGGTGAACAGTATGTAGGCCAGGGCAGTTGCCACGATGCCAAGGTGCAAGGAGACGGCTATACCCCGGGGCGTGAGCAGCCAGGCTTTGGAGAACAGGAACCAGCTCGGGGACAGCATCAGGGCTGCAAGCAGGAAGGCCGGCAGTATCACCGCTCCCGAAGCATGTTCTGCCAGAAGCTGTTTGCTGGCTCCAACGTAGATGGCAAACGAGAAGCCAGCCCCCACTGCCAGCAGTATTCCGGCAGGGGATACCGTTGCATCGCCCTTGCTGAAGACCAGGACCGCACAGCCGGTTATGGCCAGCGCAGTAGCCACCAGCCAGACCAGGCCAGGCTTGCCCCTGCCCAGGTACCAGTCCAGGATGCCAGAACAGATGGGAGCACTGCCAAGGGTAACCACCGTGCCAACCGCCACACCGGTCAGGGATACGGCAGAGAAAAACAGGGGTTGGTAGCCTGCAAGACCCAGGCTGGCAAACAAGAGCCAGGGATTCAGGAAGGCCGGGGAGCCCTTGAAGAGTTCCGCGGGTGCTTGCCTGTTCCAGCTGTTCCGGACTATGGCAATCAGCAGGAGTGCCAATGCGGAGACAGTGATGCGTACCGCTCCGACCAGGACCGGATGAGCGCCAGCGGGAGCCAAGGCCTGGGCAGTGCCCGTGGTTCCCCAGAAGAAGGCTCCTGCCAGGACCATAAGAGGCGCCAATCGGGAGTTCCGGGTAGAGGGGATATGCTTCGAAGGGCTATGAATCGAGGGGCTATGCTGGTGTGCATGATCCTGTGCAGTGCTGCTCATAGGTGCCGGAGTGTAGCCTGAAAGCCCCGGTCGGCTCAAGTTGATGCGGTCAAAGTGAAATACCTCCTGTCCTGGATTGAAGCATGGTAAACTACATGAACAGAGGTGACACATGAAGGACGCCTACGATCTTGAGTCGATTCGTCTGCCCTATCTGAAAGGGGCCTTGCTCAAGCTGGTTGTATCACTGGTAGAAGGACCCTTTGGCGGTTTGCTGGCTCCGGGCCTGCTGGAGAGTGCCGGTATCGCCCGGTTCAGGAAGCGGTCCTTCAACGAAGAACCTACGTTCAGGCCAATCCATTACACGGGTGGAATGCAGACCCAGGCATCAGCAGTGCCCGAAGTACAATGGCCTATGGAGAACACGGCAGAAAGCCAAGCGCCGGTCAACTCAGGATCAGGATCAACCTTCAGGTTTCCCGGCATCCACGATTACGCCAGAGCCTACCGGGATGCCAGCACCACTCCCGACGAGGTAGCGCGCCGGTTTCTGGCTGCCCTGGACCAGGCTGATTCGGGATCCAGACCCCTCAAGGCCTTCATAGCAGTGAACCGGAGCGAGGTGCTCAGGCAGGCCCATGAATCGACGCTCCGCTTCCAGGCGGGCAAACCCCGTGGCCTGTTCGATGGTGTTCCGGTGGCGGTTAAGGACGAATTGGATATGTTGTCATATCCGACCACTGTAGGGACGGCTTTTCTGGGCAAGGAAGCCGCGACTGCCGATGCGACGGTGGTGGCCAGACTGCGTGAGGCAGGTGCATTGCTGGTGGGCAAGACCAACATGCACGAGATAGGCATCAATGTAACAGGACTGAACCCCCACCATGGCACCACCCGCAATCCCTACAACCCTGACCACTTTACCGGGGGCAGTTCCAGTGGTTCTGCCACGGCAGTTGCGTCCGGACTGGTGCCCCTGGCAGTAGGCGCAGACGGAGGCGGTTCCATACGCATACCCGCTGCTTTCTGCGGCGTTACAGGACTGATGGCCACTTATGGGCGCGTCAGCGAATTTGGTGCCGCGCCCCTGGACTGGAGTGTGGCCCACATAGGTCCCCTGGCAGCCTCGGCAGTGGATACGGCCCTCGGCTATGCCCTGATGGCAGGGCCGGATCCAGAGGATACGATCTCCCTGCATCAGAGCCTGCCGGTGCTGGATGGCTGGGACAACAGGGATCTGAGAGGCCTGAGACTCGGTGTGTACTGGCCCTGGTTCCGTCATGCAGAAGCCGAAGTGGTTGGAGCCTGCGAGGCTCTGCTGAAGGGCTTTGAAAAACTAGGAGGCCAGCTAGTAGAGGTGAGCATACCTGACCTTGAAGCCAACCGTGTGGCCCACAGCATCACCATCCTGAGCGAGATGGCCCAGGCCATGGAGGCCACGAGGGCTGAACACAACAAGGAGCATGGCCTTGATGTCCGGTTCAACCTGGCTTTTGCACGCCGTCTGAGCTCTACCGACTACATCATGGCCCAACGGGTACGTACCCGCATGATAGGCCATTTCATGGATGCCTTCAGGGTGGCGGATGTGGTGCTTACACCAAGCACTGGTCTTGCCGCCCCGGCGATCCGCCGAGGTTCCCTGCCAGACGGTGAATCGGATATGTCGACCACCATAGAGATCATGCGCTTTGCCACCGCTGCCAACATGACGGGCCTGCCTGCCATCTCTTTCCTCGCTGGCTACACAGGCAAGGGCTTGCCCATAGGCATGCAGGCCATGGGCAGACCCTGGGAAGAGTCTGGCTTGCTGCGCCTAGCCAAGGCAGCGGAAGGCCTGGTGCCGCGCAGGCGGCCGGAAGTATTCTTCAACCTGCTCCAGGGGTAAGCCGCATTCTGCCTCATGCATTGGTTACAGGCTGCTTCTGGAGTGTTTTTCAGCCTCTGACCAGCAGAGCCATCACATCGCCGAAACCCCAGCGCTTGGCCAGCCGGTCTACAACGTTCTTGATGGGCGTAGGGGCAAGTCCCTTGGCTATGCCGCCCCAGGTTTTCAGTCTCACCGGTTGCAGCCCGCGATCGGCGAACAGGCGCTGCAAACCCATGGGCGAGAAAAGATGCACGTGGTCGGCTATGGCACTGCGCCAGTGCCTGCTCAACAGGCGGGCCTGAAGGCCTGCCACGCTCGGCGTCACTGTTACGCACCAGCCCCCGGGTTTGAGCACCCGCCGGATCTCGTCCACAAACGCCCCTGGTTCCGGTATGTGTTCTATGACATGGCTGGAATGGATAAGGTCAAAATGTGCATCCGGGAAGGCAGCCGACTCAAGGGGCCCGGTGCGTATGTCGACGCCGCGCTTCCGGCGGCCATACTCCGCTGAACTATCGCAGAGTTCCACCCCGACAGACTCCCAGGCACGGTCGGCCATGTGCCGTACCAGGGCTCCAGTGGCACAACCTATGTCGATGAAGCGCCTGCCTGTAGGCAGGGAAGCTTCGATTTCGTCGAACCCCAGATCTGCCAGACCCAGGCGCATGAGGTTGAAGAAGTTGTCGGCATTCTCCACTTCGTACTGCTTGTAATCCTCGTCGTATCGGCTTGCCAGATCCGCGGGGCGGGGCCGGGGATTCTGGTAGACATGGGAGCATCCAACGCACCGCACAAACGCGTATCCTTCCAGTTGCCAGTATGGCCTCGTGTCTGGATGTCCGCAAACCGGGCAGCTGACGGATTCTTTTTTTTCTTCCGGTTTTGGCTTTGAGAAATAGGTTTTCATCGACATACAACTATAGCTTGTTGATTCCGGATCGTAAACCCGTCGGATGGAGCAAGGCAAAAAAAGCCACCCGGGGTTATTCCGGGCGGCTTGTTCGGAATCATTGTCAGGCACCGGATCGTCGATCCGATACCCTTACGGATTCTCAGGCGGTCAGCGCCAGACGTACTTCACGAACTTGACGGTGGGATCCTTGGAGATTTCCTGGGCAGAACCGTCGTAGGAACGGACATTGGTCCAGCCAAGCTGCTGGGTAAGTATCCACCACCAGGCAGTGGCCAGAACGCCGGAGTCACAGTGGATGACCATCTCCTGCCTGTTGCTGATCCTCTGGGCAGCTACCATGGCTTCGAGTTCTGCTTTGGCTTTGACCAGGCCGTCTGCGCCCACTATCCAGGAAGCGGGAAGCATCATGGCGCCGGGAATGTGGCCGAATTGCTCGACGAAGCCTTGCTTGGTAACACCGAAGTAGTTGTCATAGGCCCTTACGTCCACAATCTGGGCACTCTTGAGATTCTTCAGAACATACGCCTTGTCGGCAAAGTAGCCAGGTACGAACTTCACTTCGAAATCGGTCTCGTCCTTGAACTCCAGGCCGGTGGCAACGCGCTTGCTGGCCTTGGTCCAGGCAGCAAAACCACCATCCAGCACTGCAACGTCGGCAACACCGGCGTAAACCAGTGTCCAGGCTGCGCGGGTTGCCCATGCAAAGCGTGCGCCATCGGTTTCAACAACGACAACCTTGGATTTCGCGTCGATGCCTGCCTCGGCAAGCAGTTCTGAAAGCTCGTCGGCCTCGGGAACTTCGTTGCTCAGGCCAGCCATGGGGACATAGAGACCCAGAAGGCTGACAGCTCCGGGAACATGGCCGGCCTTGTATTCATCGATCTTGCGCATGTCCACGACCACGACATTGTCGAGGTTGGCCTCAAGCCATTCCGCGGATACCACAGGGTCGATACCCCTGGCAAAGACAGGTGCCGCCAGGGCGACGATCAGCAGGATAAGTACGAATTTCTTCATGATCAGGTTACTCCTTGAACAAATGTCCCCGTCCACCAGGGGGCGGGGATTGAAAACGTCTCCAGGGCCGGGTTTGCCAGCCGCCGTTACCAGACCAGTTCCTTGTTGTACGTGGACAGACCTTCAGGAATCCGGTCAGCTTCCAGATAGTAGGTATGCTCACCATGGCAGGTATTGCAGTCCCTGGTACGGTCTGTCCGCTTGGCCACATTGTGGGGCACTGCATCCCAGTAATTGGGCAGAGCATCATAATTGGACATGGTCAGATCTCCGTGACCTGTAAAGGTATCCCGCACCGTGGGAATCAACCTGAGAGTGGTCAGCTGGTCCATATTCCGGGGATTCCTGCCCAGAATGATGGCCGGGCTTGAGGTAGCGCCGCTGCCTTCGTGGCATGACGAACACTGCCGGTATGCAGTGGCCGTATGGCAGGCTGAACACGAAACCGTATCCTCATGGATGGCATGGGCTTCCTTGGTGGAGTCCTTGCCAAGCTCCGCAAGGTCGTGGCATTCAATACACGATGGTTTTGTGCTTACATCCTTGCGTGAGGTCAGGGCCGTGCCGTCGCCGTGCATCTGATTTCCGCTATGGCAATCGATACAGGTCATGCCCTTGCGGTAATGTACATCCGGCATGCCGCCGTAATCACCGGTGAACTCCGGCCATACCCGGCCGCCATGGCAGAGGGCACAGGTCTGGGTTTCCGCCTTGGCCACAAAGCGATGGTTGTCTATGAGACCGCTGTTCACACCACTGACTACAGGACTCTTTACGTGGCAATCGCCGCACGACGCATGGCAGCTCCGGCATGACTGCTCGAAAACCTTCTGGTCAAAGATCTTCTTTTCGTCAGGATTGAAGCGTGCCGATACACCATGCTGCATGCCAGAGGAGGTGTAATGCAGGGATAGGGTATAGTTTTTCGCTGTTTCTTCATGGCAGGTGCCACAGGCTGTGACTGGATCGTCTGATGGCCGGGATATCAATCCCGTATGAGCCGCTGCCTGATCCGCCGCACCGGGGTTTCCAGCATGGCAATCCGAACAGCCCAGATAATGGAGATGAAGGTCCTCGTCAATGGCTTCCTGGGTTACCACGTAACTCATGTAATAATCCGCCCGAACCGGGGGAGGGGGGCCTGCTCACCCTTCACCTTCGGCGCTGCCGACTACGGGTGGAGTTACGAGTTTCTGCATGATTGCCTGGCTTGAATGGCAATCGATGCAACTCGAATCCGTGGCGTACGCATTCAATGCGCTGGCCCCGAAGAAGGCGACTATCAGCATGGTCCTGGCCGTGCTTACCTTATTCACTGAGGAACCTCCTTTCGTATTGTATGTGTCTGAACAGGCTGAAGACCTGTGGATGCAGCCTGCAACGCAGGTGTATCCGATAAAATCATAGCGTCAATATAGGGCTTTGTAAATAGATAAAAAATTATATATAAATATGACTGTTTTACTTATATAGCTCCGGCTCGATGGTTCAAGGATGGTTTCCAGGTTTGGATTCAGGGCATACGTGCCGGATCTACGTTGACAGCCCGGACGCTATCCTATAGTCTCCCGGAGAACGCTGAAAGCAATTTTTGCCCCTCGAGGAAACCCAGTGAACAAATTCCTTGACCGACTTACTTCGATCAGACTGGCCATCTGGCTGCTCTCGTACTTGCTGGTAGGCAGCATTCTTGCCACTCTTATACCCCAGGGCCTTGCCGATGCTGAATACTACACGATTTATCCCAAGCTGGTGGCCCAGTTGGTGGTGCAGACCGGATTCAAGGGTTTTTTCGGGTCGATCATCTTCATCATTCCGGTGCTCGTCTTCTTTGCCAATCTTTCAGCCTGCACGGTGAAACGTTTCATCCGGGAGCTGAAAAAGAGGGGCACCCATCACCATGGACCGGATATCCTGCACATAGGACTGATACTCCTGGTACTTGGCAGTCTGTGGTCGTATTCCGGACACCAGGAAGGCTCCGTTACCTTGGCCCCTGGTGACAGTGTGAACCTCCCCGACGGTTCCGTGATGAGCTTGGTGGACTTTACCTATGAACGCTATGAAGATGGCAGGCCTGCCGACTGGACCTCCATCATAGATGTAAAAAAAGACGGCAAGACCATGGTCGACAAGGCAGAAGTCAGGGTGAACAAGCCCCTGCGGTATGCAGGTTTTACCTTTTACCAAGCCAGTTATTCTGAACTGCCAAGCCTGGCACTGGCTGACAAGGATGGCAGGGAAGTGATCCTGGCCCAGGGCGAAGAACGGGTCTTCGGCACCACTTCATATTTTTTCATGGCCCCTGAGTCCCAGGCAGCAGCCGGCATGCCTGGCGCAACACCGCCGGGCATGCCCGGCACTCCGACCGGTGGTCTGTCTGCTGCGGCAAGCCAGACGGGAACGGCAGGCCAGTCCGACAAGGCTATACTCAGTGTCACGTCTGCCATGGGAGAGGCCAAAACCCTGCGGGCAGCACCAGGGGATCAGGTTGGCGATTTTACGGTCATAGGTATCAAGGCCCAGCTTGCCACCGGTATCCAGGCGGTTGATGATCCAGGCTATCCTCTTGTCTTTGTAGCCTTCCTGCTCATCGCACTTGGAACGGCTGTAACCTTCATACAGAAAATAAAGGAGGGCGTATGAGTTTCGCCTCTTTCATGGCCACTGCGGCCTTCCTGCTTCTTGTCGTATCCGCTGTCGTGCAGGTTGTCTGGCTTCTGAAGCACGGCAACAAGGCAGACCCTTTTACCCACTGGCTTCTG
>JAVEXH010000087.1:0-8860 GCA_034004175.1 Spirochaetia bacterium | reverse complement strand
TCCCAGGACACGGCTATGGTATGAAACAGCGCTTGGACACCCTACGGCCGTTCTTTCAGAACCCTATGTGTTCAACTCCCTGAAGCAACCAGGCATAACCGCCTCGTTTGCCTTGCCCCGGGGTTACGGAGTGGCAGGTGTCGACCTTACCCTCTCAAGCCTGCAGGAATTTGTCTCAGCCCAGGAAATATCGCCCAAGGGTGGTATGGCCTTGATGACAGGAACATACCAGACCATAGCTGCTTCCCGGAACTTCGAAGCTGCCATGAAGAACTTCGGTACGGACCTTCCAGCCCGGGAAGCGATACTCGCAGCCTCTGAGTCAAAGCTGATAAATGAGCAACTCCTGAAATCCGACACATGGCAGATGGCCGCCAATATGGATCTGTTCATCGTCTCTGCTGCACCGCTGGCGGATTTCATGGACAGTGCCAATGAAATGCGGTACAAGATCCTCCTGTTCACCTTCATCATCCTGCTGCTTGCCATTCCCTCGATAGTGTACTGGGCTCTCAGGCTGTCACGGGCACTCAAGGAACTGGCTGTAGACGCTGAAAAAGTAGGGCGCATGGTCTTTGATGGCCAACTGACAGTCCATACACCCATCTACGAGTTCCATCAGCTTGCCAGGGGTTTCGAAGTCATGAAGTCCACCATCGCCGACCGGACCATGAAGCTGGAAGAAACCCTGATGAAACTGGAGATGCTGGTGGAGATGGGCATAGCCATGTCTGCCGAGTTCGACATACACAAACTGTCGGAGATGATCCTGGCCAATGCCAAGCAGCTTACCCATGCCGATGGCGGTAGTCTGTATCTGGTCAATGAACAGAATGACCACCTGGTCTTCCAGATTGTGATGAATGACACCCTGCACTTCATGCAGGGTGGAACCAGCGGCAATCCGGTAAGCATGCATCCCGTACCGCTGTACAATCCGGACGGGTCGGAGAACCATCACAATGTGGTCAGCCATACCTTCCACAAAGGAAAGACCGCGAACATACAGGATGCCTACGAGACCGGCACCTATGATTTCTCCGGCACCAAGGCCTTTGACAAACTCAACAATTACCGCTCGGTCTCCTTCCTTACGGTTCCCCTGAAGCCGCGGGGCGGAGGCAAGGTCCTGGGTGCGCTCCAGCTCATAAATGCACGGCAGGAAGGTACGGCCAGGGTTATCCCCTTCTCCGAATCGTATCAGGGTTTCATAGAAGCCCTGAGTTCAGCAGCTGCTGTAGCCATCCAGAATTGGGCCCTGATGGAGCGCCAGAAGAAACTGTTCGACGATCTGATCAAGTTCGTAGCATCCGCCATAGATGCCAAGAGTCCATACACGGCACGGCACTGCGCCAGGGTTCCCGAGATCGCGAACATCCTTGCCCGGGAGGCCGGCAAGGTGCAGACCGGCCCCCTGGCTGATTTCAGGCTGGCAAGCCAGGATGAGCAGCGGGAATTCAATGTCGCAGCCTGGTTGCATGACTGCGGCAAGGTGACAACTCCGGAATATGTGGTGGACAAGGCAACCAAGCTGGAGACCATCTACAACCGCATCCACGAAATCCGGACCCGCTTCGAGGTTCTGCTCCGGGACGCCCGTATAGCACGCCATGAAGCAGTACTTGCAGGAGCAGACCCGGCACAGGAGGACCGGATACTGGCACAGCGGGAGACAGAACTCCGCGACGATTTTGCCTTCGTTGCCGAATGCAACGTCGGCAGCGAGTACATGGGTGACAAAGCCCTGGCACGACTCCATTCACTGGCAAAGACCCCCTGGAGGCGCCACTTCGACAAACACCTCGGCCTGTCCTGGGGCGAGATGCACAAGTTCGGCGCTTCCCCCGGGGCCCCGACAGACCACGGGCTTCCGGTTACTGAACAGCTCATAGCCGATCTGCCTGAACACATCGTCCACCGTGAAAACGGAACCAGGGAAACCTACCGGAAGTTCGGCTTCAGTTTCGATGTGCCCGACTGCCTGTACAACAGGGGAGAGCTGTACAATCTATCCATCCGGCGGGGAACCCTGACCGCCGAGGAGCGGTTCAAGATCGACGAGCATGTTGCCCAGACCATCGTCATGCTGGAACACATACCCTTTCCCGAAGACCTGGCACAGGTGCCTGTCCTGGCCGGCCGCCACCATGAACTTCCAGACGGTTCAGGGTACCCCCGACGGCTGGATGCCTCGGAATTGTCCATTCCCGACCGTATCCTTGCCACCGCCGATATCTTCGAAGCCCTGACCTCGGTTGACAGGCCCTACAAGAAAAGCAACACCCTGTCGGAAGCCGTAGACATACTCTTCAGGATGAAACAGGAGGGCCTGGTCGATCCGGACATCTTTGAACTCCTGCTGCGTTCCGGCGCTTACAAGGAGTATGCCGACAAGTTCCTGCAGCCTTACCAGGTGGACTCTGTAGATCTGGACAAATACCTCTCCTGAAGTCCAGCGGCACACCGGTTCTGCCCTTACGGCTTCACCCGCTGTGGGATGGGACGTCTTGTATCTACCGCGGGCTAAACCATATACTCCGCCCATGGCATACAAGGACCTGCAGGATTACATGGCCGCCATAGAGGCCAAGGGACAGCTCAAGCGCATCGGTGTGGAAGTAGACCCGGAGCTTGAAATAACGGAAATAGCCGACCGCGTCATGCGTCAGAGCGGAGGAGGCCCTGCCCTCCTGTTCGAGAAGGTAAAGGGCTCCCGGTGGCCCCTCCTCATCAACGCAATGGGCTCGGAAGAACGCATGGCCATGGCCTTCGGCGCCCCCAGCCTGGACGCCAAGGCCTCTGAAATAGAGGATCTGATATCCTGGGCCTGGAAACAGGTGAAGGGCTTCAATATCTTCAGTTCAATTCCCGGCGCCCTGCCGAAGCTGCCGGTGGCCCTGAGCCTGCTGCCCAAGCGGGTGAGCAAACCCAAGTGCCAGGAAGTGGTTGCCGACGCTGAAGGCTTTGACAGCCTGCCGGTGCTCAAGTGCTGGCCAAAGGACGGTGGTCGCTTCCTGACCCTGCCACTTGTCTGCACCCGCGACCCGGAAACAGGGGTACAGAATATGGGCATGTACCGTATGCAGGTCTACGATGACAGGACAGCCGGCATGCACTGGCACCTGCACAAGGACGGGGCCCACTTCTTCCAGAAATACAAGGAGCGGGGACAGCGCATGCCCGTGGCAGTGGCCCTTGGCTGCGACCCGGCGGTTACCTATGCATCCACAGCCCCCCTTCCCGAAGGCGTCTGGGAGCTGTTCTTCGCCGGCTTCCTGCGCGGCAAATCCGCCGAAATTGCCAAGGCCACCCTGAGCGACCTCGATGTGCCCGCGGATGCCGAATTCGTGCTGGAAGGCTATGTCGACCCCACCGAAACAAGAACCGAAGGCCCCTTCGGCGATCACACGGGCTTTTATTCCCTGGAGGACGAATACCCGGTCTTCCACCTGGAGCGCATTACCAGGCGCAGGAATCCCGTCTACCCGGCCACCATCGTAGGCATACCTCCGAAGGAAGACTGCTGGATGGCCAAGGCCACCGAGCGGCTCTTCCTGCCCCTGCTCAGGCAGGTGTGCCCTGAAATCGTCAATCTGCACATGCCCCTGGAGGGCGTCTTCCACAACTGCGTGATAGTGTCCATAAAGAAGCGCTTCCCTGGGCAAGCCCGCAAGGTGATGAACTTCATGTGGGGCATGGGCCAGATGATGTACACCAAAATGATCATCGTGGTGGACGCGGAGGTGGATCCCTCGGATGTCTCCACCGTTGCCCTGAAAGCCTTCAACAACATCGACGCAAAACGCGACCTGGTCTTCAGCGACGGTCCCCTGGACGCCCTTGACCATTCGTCACCCCTGCCGCGCTTCGGCACCCGCCTGGGCATCGATGCCACCCGCAAGGGACCGGAGGAAGGCCACAACCGCCCCTGGCCGGATTCTCTGGAAATGGACACTACCATAAAGTCGCTGGTGGACGGGCGCTGGGGAGAGTATGGCATCTGAGGCTACTGCACGTGATGACAAGCCATCCAGCCGCCTCCGCCTGATCGGTGAAGCCGTCATCTTCAGGCATACCCTGTTCTCCCTGCCCTTTGCCCTGCTGGCCATACTGCTGGAGACCGACGGGCGGCCGCCCCTCCGGCCCCTGTTGCTGGCCATCCTGGCAGCCGCGGCCGCCCGGAATGCCGCCAATGCCCTGAACCGGGTGATCGATGCCAGGATAGATGCCAGGAATCCACGGACCGCCGGGCGTCACCTTCCGGCAGGGACCTTGTCCAGCAGGTCCTTGCTGGTGTTTTCGGCTCTTATGGGGGTGATAGTCGTCGTGGCCGCGGCCTTGCTGAACCCCCTGTGCGTGGCTTTGCTGCCGGTGGCGGCCGTACTCATCGGGGGCTATTCGTACACCAAGCGCTTCACCTGGCTGTGCCATTACTGGCTCGGGGTGGCCTGTGCCGCTGCGCCCATGGGGGCCTTCCTGGCCCTTTCAGGCCGCTTCGAGTTCCGGTACTTCGTGCTGGCAGGGGCAGTAGCCCTCTGGGTGGCCGGCTTCGACATTCTGTATGCCCTGCAGGATATCGACTTCGACCGCAAGGAAAGCCTGCACTCCATTCCTGCCCGCTTCGGCAGCAGAGTTGCACGGATGCTGTCCGCCCTGTCCCACCTGGGCACCGCCGCTGGTCTAGCAGCCCTCCCCCTGTTCTGGGAACTGTCGTGGATCTATCTTGGGGGCATAGCAATCGCAACGGCCTTGCTGACAGCGGAGCATGTAGTGGTTCGCGGCGGAACCCAGAGGCATGTGCGCATAGCCAGCTACTCCATAAACGAGATCATTCCCCTGGTGGTGCTGGCCTTCGGGGCAGCAGACATCTACCTGGGCTGAACAAGCCGGGCTGATCGGCCTGGTCCATAAGGCCTGGACTGAAAGGAATAGAAGATGGGTCGGTACCTTGTCTGCATAACCGGAGCCAGTGGTTCCGTCTATGGCCTGCGTGTTATCAGCGCCTTGCTTGCAGCCAGCAACGAAGTGCATACCGTTTTCTCTCCCTGGGGCGCCAGAGTCATGGAGGAGGAGACGGGTGAAACACCCGACGACTGGTTGAAACTGCGGGGACTGTCACCGGACCACATCCACGCCCCGGACAACCTGGCTGCCCCGCCTTCCAGTGGAACTTTCAGGTTGGATGGCACGATCATCGTGCCCTGCTCCATGAGCACCCTGGGAGCCCTGGCCTCCGGGGCTGCCACAAACCTGGTACACCGCGCAGGCAGCGTGGCCCTCAAGGAGGGCCGCCCGCTTGTCCTGGTACCCCGTGAAGCGCCCCTGTCACTGATCGACCTGCGCAACATGACAGCCCTTGCCGAAGCCGGCGCCACCATCCTGCCTGCCAGCCCGGGTTTCTACCACCGGCCCACCACAGTGGACCAGCTGGTAGACTTCGTAGCCGGCAAGATTCTGGATCGCCTGGGCGTGGAACACCGGCTCCTTGAACCCTGGAACGGCAGCTGAACCCCCTCGATTCAAACCGCAAATATCGATACAGTACGTATAAGCACCAAACAATACCCTGGCTTATAAACATTGAAAGGACACCCCTTGATCAACTCCACGACCATTAAAGCCACTACCACAAAAACCACTGCCAGCCTGCTGACCATCATGGTTGCCATCATAGCCCTCCCTACAATCCTGGCGCTTTCGGCCTGCAGTCCCAAGCCGGCAGCCAAGGGCCCCCTCCGCCTGGGAATCATGCCGGACGCCGATTCCCTGCCCTTCATGGTAGCCCGGGAGGAAGGGCTTTTCGACAAAGCCGGTCTGGCAGTCGAACTGGTGACCTTCACCAGTGCCCAGGAGCGGGACGCCGCCCTGCAGGCAGGAGCCCTGGATGGAACCATTGCCGACATACTGGCGGTGGCCTTCGCGGTGGCCGGTGGCTTTGACGTGCGGATAACCAGCGTAAGCGACGGCCGCTACGGCATAGCAGCTGCACCCGGCTCCAACGCCAGGGAACCGGCGGACTTGGCCGGCAAGCCCATAGGCCTGTCGACCAATACCATCATCCAGTACTCCGTGGACATGATGATGAGCCATGCCGGGATAGCCATGGACGGTTACGAGGCCAGCGCGGTTCCCCGGATTCCGGTGCGCATGGAGCTGCTCCTGGCCGGCCAGCTGGGTGGCGCAGGCCTGCCCGAGCCACTACTCTCGGTAGCTGCCGCCCGTGGGGCTGCCATCGTGGCCACCACCGATGACTTTGACATAGACGCAGGCATCATCATGTTCAGCAAACCCTTCATCGATGCCCGGCTGGAAGACATTCAGAAACTGTACCAGGTCTACGCGGAAGCCGGGGCACGGATCAATGCCGACCCGGATTCGTACCGCGCCTTCCTGGTGGAGAAGGCCTCGTTCCCCGAAGAGGTACGGTTTGCCTTCCGTTTCGTGGAATACCGCACCCCGCGCCTGCCCGAACCAGCCCAGGTAGAGGCTGCCCTGGACTGGCTGCGTGCCAAGGATCTGCTGAAGGCCGAACTGTCGCCTGCGGACCTGCTTGACGGCAGGGCTGTGGCGTCATGGTAGAAATCCGTGGCCTGGACCTTGCCTACCGGGCTCCCGGCGGCATCGTGCAGGCCGTGGCGGGGGCCAGTGCCCTCTTCCCCGAAGGGGGCATTTCGGCCATCGTAGGGCCCTCAGGCTGCGGCAAGACCAGCCTGGTCCATGCCATGGCCGGGCTGCGGACGCCGGACGCCGGCGAGCTTCTGGTAGGTGGGCAGCCCCTCCGGGGCGTGCGCAAGGGCAGTTCAGTCATCTTCCAGGACTTCGGACTCCTGCCCTGGCGTACCGTGGAAGCCAATGCCGAGCTTGGCCTGGCCATACAGGGTTTGCCGTTGGCAAAGCGCCGGGCCATGGCCGCCCCGGTGCTGGACGAGCTGGGCTTGTCGCCCTTTGCCAAGTTCTACCCAGGCCGGCTGTCCGGGGGCATGAAACAGCGGGTTGCCCTGGCCCGGGCCCTTGCCTGCCAGCCGGACATACTGCTGATGGACGAACCCTTCTCAAGCCTTGATGCCCTGACCCGCGAGGCAGCCCAGGAGTTCCTGCTGGTGCTGCACCGGGCCAGACCCATGACCGTCATCGTGGTTACCCACTCCATCGAGGAGGCTGTGTACCTGTCGGAGACAGTCTTCGTGATGACCGGACGCAACCCCGGCACCATCAGCGCACGCTTTGACATACCCGAAAACACCCGGGCCAGGCGCTTCGGCAGCCTTGATAACCCGGCCGTCGATTTCAGGAGCCAAGCCCGTTATCTGGAACTCTGCCGCCTGGTAAGGGCCGCCCTCCGAGGCAGCCCATGAAGGATGCAGACATGCAGCGTGAAGCATGGCAGAAGGCTGGCCGGCGATTCCTGGGCCTGGCCCTTGCCCTGGCAGGACTGCTGGCACTCTGGGCCTTCGGTGCGGTGATCATCGACAAACCCTTCCTGCCAAGTCCTGCAAAGGCTTTTTCTGCCTTGGCACGCATGGCTGGCTCAGGGCTTCTGTGGACCCACGGCTCTGCCAGCGCAGGCCGGGTGCTGTGGGCTTTGCTGTGGTCCTTCCCCCCCGCGGCGGCCCTGGGCCTGGCGGCTGGCAGGTCAGCCAGGCTTGACGCGGTCGTGTCACCCCTGCTCTACCTCCTGCATCCTTTGCCGAAGGCAGCTTTCCTGCCGGTGATCATGCTGCTCATGGGACTGGGAGAGGCCTCCAAGATTTTCCTCCTGGGGATAATCGTCTTCAGCCAGATCATCGTGGCAGCCCGTGACTCGTCCCGGCGCATCCAGCGGGAACTGCTGGACTCGGTGCGGTCACTGGGAGGCACGGGCCTTGACCTGGCTATGCAAGTAATCCTACCGGCGGCCCTGCCCGAGCTCCTGACTGCCCTGCGGGTAAGCCTTGGCACAGCGGTGGCCGTACTCTTCCTGTCCGAGACCTTTGCCACCCAGACAGGCCTCGGATGGCTCATCGTGGACGCCTGGGCCCGGGTCTCCTACCCGGAGATGTACGCAGGCATACTGGCCCTGAGCGGCCTTGGCCTTGGCTTGTTCATGGCAGTAGACCTGGCCGAGCGCCTGCTGTGTCCCTGGCGTGATTACCGCTCATAGCAGAGCGGTAGCTTGCGGTTCTCCAGAGCAGAACCCCTCCACAAGCTCCTGGAACCCGGGATACTCGTCGTAGGCACCATGGCCGTACCCTTCGGCTACGACCAACCTGGCTCCTGGTATGCGTGCGGCAAGATCAGCGGCAGCACCTGGCCCGACTACGCGGTCCTGATCACCCCCGAAGACCAGGGTGGGCATGCCAAGGCCAGGCAGGATGTCCCTGGCATCGTGGTTGGCACAAGCCTCGGACTGCACCAGGAAGGAACCCAGGTCCCGTGGTTTGGCCACCTTGCCCAGGAGGGGCAGCACCAGTTGGTAGGTCCTGAGGTGTTCCTCGGAGAAGGTCGACTGCATGGTATCCAGCAGCAAGTCACGGTACTGGCCATCCCTGGCCAGGGCCTGCCAGCGGTCTATGGTCGTGCGAACCATACTGCCTGCCCAGGCAGTGGTCACAGCCAGCACCAGCCGTTTTACCAGATCGGGCCGCCGGGCTGCCAACCACTGGGCTATCATGCCACCCTGGCTTATCCCCATTACGCAATACGGGCCTGGTCCTATGGCACCGCTGGCGGCCGTGGCAGTAATGGCCTTGGCCATCAAACTGGCCATGTCACGGATGCTGAATGGATCGGGCAGCAGTTCCGGCCTGCCCAGCGCCAGCACCCTGGAACGCAGCCCCCAGCGCTTGTACGCCAGCGACAGGAGCAGGGGCTTGCCACGCAC
>JAVEXH010000086.1:0-8867 GCA_034004175.1 Spirochaetia bacterium | reverse complement strand
GTGTGATGCTCGTGGGCAATGGCTACACCAAGGACCATGCGGAGATAACCCTCTGGGAGCTCCGGGAGAATGCCCAGTTGCGCACGTATTTCGAAGAGCAGTACGTAAAGTAAAAAAGACCTGAGGTAAAAGTGGTATGATGTAAGCCGAATGGGGAAGTACGGCGAGCCGGACCGCGATGGCGCGGATCAATACCGGCGGGGGCAGTCCGTCTTCCGATCCTGCATGGCCGACTGGCGTGCATGATAGTGTCCGGCGCAATGCAATGTGAGTAGGCGGTGGTATCCGTCTCTCGCCCTGGGGGCTCCCCGTCCCCGGCGCGGCGAGTGGTCGCGGCTCTGACAGAGGTCAGGGACGAGCGTCCGCAAGCCGGAACGTATCGGAAGCCGGATTCATTTCCGGTGGGTGGACGAGACCATCCGGACCGATTCTTTACCAGTTCCAGCGTTGATGTGTTGCAGTGATGAAGTGATGAAGTGAACGGAGTATGGATTGCGAGCGATCGACCGGCAGCCGGAGCAGGGTTTCCAGGCTTGTCAGCGTATCCGGGTTTTCCGCAGCGGCGGCGGGTCGATCGCTCGCAGTTTCAAGGCTCCAAGAAGGAGTTCCCATGGCTATGGACGGAAAGATCGTGATCACCTGCGCCTGTACGGGCGCTGAAACGAGCAAGGACCTTCAGCCGGCTTTGCCGATTACCCCGGAAGAGGTGGCCCGGGCCGCAGAAGAGTGCAGGGCGGCAGGTGCTGCCATCCTGCATCTGCATGTCAGGGATGATGAAGGCCACCCGACCCAGAGTGTCGAGCGTTTCAGGCAAGCCATCGAACTGGTGCGCAGGAAGACTGATATAATAGTGGAGATCACTACCGGCGGGGCTGTGGGCGATACCGCCGAGGAGCGGCTGCGCCCGGTGATTGCACTGGAACCGGAGATGGCATCCCTGGATTGCGGTACCGTCAATTTCGGGGATGAGTATATAGTGAATACCTTGCCGGTGATGCGGGAGTTTGCCGCGGAGTTCCGCAAGCACAAGGTACGGGCTACTCTGGAATGATTTGACCTGGGTCATGTGTATGCCAGCCACTACCTGATAAAGGAAGGCCTGATCGAAGCTCCGTACCACTATGGTTTTGTGCTGAATGTGCCCGGCGCGGTACCGTATTCTGTAGAGAACCTGACGGCCTTCATGAAGGCTCTGCCTCAGGGGGCGGATTTCACGGTGATGGGCATAGGCCGCTCGTCCCTGCCTGCCCAGTACGGAGCCCTGGCCAACGGTGGCTGGATACGGGTTGGCTTTGAAGACAATGTATATTACAGCAAGGGCGTGCTTGCGAGGAACAATGCCGAGCTTGTGGAGCGTGCTGCCCGTATAAGCCACGAAGCGGGCCTGAAACCAGCCACACCGGATGAGGTGCGGCAGTACCTGAAACTGCGGGCTTGAGCAGAAGTACCTGAAACCACACGCCTGAAAGGAACGAACATGCATGAGTTCATATCGTATGACTACAAAAAAATTCCCCTCTACAAGGATGTAAAGCCCGAGGAGTGGAACGACTGGCACTGGCAGATGCGAAACAACATCCGGGATGTAGAGACCCTGAACAAGGTCGTGCCTCTCTCCGACAAGGAGAAGTCTGATGTTGCAGAGGTGCTCAAGACCTTCCGCATGGCTATAACTCCGTACTATGCGTCGCTCATAGACCAGACCAACCCCGGCTGCTCGGTCCGGCTGCAGGCCATACCGCGGCTTCCGGAAACATATTTTGACGAGAGTGACCAGGATGACCCCCTGCACGAGGACAGCGACAGCCCGGTTCCCGGCCTTACCCACCGCTATCCCGACAGGGTCCTGCTGCTGGTGACCCATATCTGTTCCATGAACTGCAGGCATTGCACCCGCCGGCGCATCGTAGGCGAGGAAGATGTTCATATGATGGATGACCACGTGGACGCCGCGGTTGAATACATCCGCAAGACCCCGATAATCAGGGATGTGCTCATATCCGGTGGTGATCCCCTGGTGATGTCGGACGAGAAACTGGAACGCATCATCCAGAAGATACGGGCCATACCCCATGTGGAGATAATCCGCATTGGCACCCGCACGCCGGTGGTCATGCCCCAGCGCATCACCGATGACCTGGTGAACATGCTTAAGAAGTACCACCCCATCTATGTGAATACCCACTTCAATCATCCCCGGGAGATTACCGTGGAGTCCAGGGAGGCCTGCCGCAAGCTGGCAGACGCGGGGATTCCGCTTGGAAACCAGAGTGTGCTCCTGCGTGATGTGAACGACTGCCCGGTGCTCATGAAGAAGCTGGTGCAGAAGCTGCTTGTCATACGGGTCAAGCCGTACTACATCTATCAGTGCGACCTGTCCAGAGGTATCAGTCACTTCCGTACCACGGTCAGCAAGGGCATAGAGATCATAGAGAATCTGCGCGGCCATACCAGCGGTATGGCAGTACCCACCTTCGTGGTGGACGCTCCCGGTGGCGGCGGCAAGACCCCGGTGATGCCAAACTATCTGATAACCAGCAACGACAAACGTATAGTCCTCCGCAACTACGAAGGGGTGATAACCACCTACGACGAGCCCAGGGAGTATCATGAGGATTGCGGTAAATGCCGTATCTGCTACGACGAATTGCAACTGAATGCCACCTGTGGCGTCGCAAAGCTGCTGTCCGGGGAGCACAAGACCCTGGAACCCAAGGGCCTGGAACGCGCAGCCAGGGATATAAGCAAGCTTGTCCCGCGTGGCAAGCGCTGAGGCAGTGCGGTGAACGGGAATCCTGCCGCACCGGCTTCTTTAGCTGCTCTGGCCAGTCTGAACAGCCCGGAAGCCTACTTGGGGCACGTGATGTTCGTAAGCGGGCCGGAGAAACATTGCGGCAAGACCACCTTCCTAAACCGTGCCATGACTCTGGCCCGGCGTGGAGCAAGAGTGGCTGGCAGGGTTCCGCCGGCGGTCATGACCGTTGGCTATGACGGCGAGGCCAGGGATTTTCTGACCGGTGTACGCAAGCCGGCGGTCCCAGTCCAACCGGGGGATATATTTGTCACAGCAGAGCGTTTCCTGCGCCCCAGCGGCACCTGCCCGGAGATCCTGGATGTGGCCCCAGGCGTAGGTGCTCTTGGGCGGCTCTGCCTTGCCAGGGCCAGCCGCGACGGCATGGTGGCCCTGGTGGGCCCGGAGGGCAACAAGGCAGTGTCCTGGATTCTTGAAGCCCTGGTGGAAGGTGGTCTGGCCGACACGGTGCTGGTCGATGGGGCCATCAACAGGATTACCCAGGCAGCCAGCAGAAAGGCAGCCCGCTTTGTGTATGTGCTGCGGGTGGACCGCGCTGGTCTGCACCGGGCTGTGGACCGGGTACGCCGCATCGGAGCGCTGATGGCCCTGCCGGTGGCGCTGCCAATGACCGGCCGTGGTGTCAGCCCCGCCAGAGTTTCCTTTCATGTCGATGGAGCCCTGACGACCGAGACAGCCGCCAGAATTCCAGGGGACGTCAGGTCGGTGGTGGTGGATGATTTTACCAAAGTGTTCCTTGACCGGTCGGAACTGGCAGCCTTCACCCGGGAGCGCAGCCTGGCGGTTGCCAGACAGATTGAATTTGCCGGCTTTGTGGTAAGTTGCCGTGGTCTATCCGATGAAGAGTTCCTGCATAAGCTCGATGACCAGGAACTGGCTGAGCTTGTGTGCTTCAACCCCTACCGGGCTGCAGCCGAGGGGGCCGCATGACAGATGCCTGGAATTTTGCAGAGGTGTCCACCTTCTGGCGGTATTACCAACCCCTGACACCTTGGGGGCGTGATGCCCACCAAGCCCGGGAAGTCCTTGTCGACCCCGTGGCCATAGCCCGCAGGCACGATGACATCGAAGCGGCCTTGCAGTGGCTGGAAGCCAGGAAACCTGATCCAGTGGCCCTGGACCGCATGGCTTACCACCTGAAGCGCATGCCCCGGTTGCCGCTTTCGGAAAAAGACGAGTATGAAATCCTGGAACTGTTCCAGGTGAAGAAGTTCCTGGCCAACTACCGGGGGCTGCTTTCCTTGCTGGATGGCCGTGAGACCCATCGATTTGGCCTGGTTCCGGTGGCAGGGGAATTGGCTGGTGAACTGGACAAGGGCGGCTCGGATGCGGAGACCTTCTATCTGGCTGATTCATACGACGCCGAATTAGGGCCGCTGCGGGCTGAACTTGCGGAAGTGGATGACAGTCTGCGCGCCCTGCGCACCGGCTCGGAGCAGAAGGCTGCCTCTGATCATGGGCTGGTTTTTGACGGCCGGGAGTTTGTAATAGTCGACAGGGCCAAGGCGGGCCCCCTTCTGTCCGAACCCGGCCGGTATGCCCTGGAGCCGTACGATGATTCCGCCTGGCTGGTCAGGCTCCTGCCCGAGGCCCGGAGCCTGGTGTTATCAGACAAACGCGAACGACTCCTGCAACAGGAACAGGAAACCGAGAACAGGGTCCTGGCCAGGCTGTCGGCTCTGGTGCGCCAGGCCATGCCCGGGCTCAAGGCTGCGGTGCAGGCAGTCCTGCGCTGGGACTTGGCCCGGGCTGGTGCCGTACTGGCTCTGGCGCATGGCCTGACAAGGCCGGTGCTGGATTCCTCCTGCCTTGAGCTTGCCAGCGCTCGCCTGGTCCCGTGTGAAGAAGAATGCCGGGAGCTTGGCCTGGCGTATACCCCTCTGGATGCCCGCTTCGATGCCTCGGCGGTGGTCCTCTTCGGGTCAAACATGGGCGGCAAGACAGTGGTCCTGAAGACTGTCCTGTTTTTCCAGCTTCTGTCCCAGGCTGGCCTCTTTGTGCCGGCCAGCCGCTTTGCTACCCGGGTCTACCAGCACATAGAATACATCGGAGCCCTTGCCGGGGAACGCCTGGCAGGCCTGTCCGGTTTCGGCTTCGAGATCTGGCGCTTTGCCAAGGCCAACCGTGACAGCGGTGATGCCCTTATAGCCTTCGACGAGCTGGCCAGAACCACCGGCTCCCACGAAGCCGAGGCTCTGCTGTCGGCCATAGTGGAGCAGTATGCCGGAGCCGGAGCTGCTACCCGGGCTTTCTTTGCCACCCATTTCAGGGGCATAGTCCGAACACCGGGAGCGGAGTACCGCAGGATGCGCGGGTTGGACCGCGAGGCCGCCGGGAAGGAACTGGAAGATGCGGTGGAACACCCAGTATCCGCATCGCAGAACATCGGGGTATCCCTGGCTGATCGCCTGGCCAGCATAAACAGGCATATGCGCTACGAAGTGGTAAACGATGACCCTGCAACGCCGGCCGAGAGCGATGCCCTGGCCATTGCAGGTATGCTTGGCCTTGATCCGGCCCTGGTAAGGCGGGCCGAATACTTTTTTCACAAGGATGAATCATGAATACGAAACTGCATTTGCCACAGGAGCGCATAGACCATGCCAGAACCCTGGCAAGAACCATAGCCTCCCCGGTGGCAGACTTCATAGACAGGCACAGTTCGGTGACCGTTGAGCGGGCCGCCCTGCGCCTGGCCGGTGCCGACGGGGCCAATCCCGACGGTGTCCCTGTGCCCAACCTGGTGGTGGACCAGATCCGGGCTGTCGATCCTGCCTTGCTGGAGGACGGCGCCGTGCTGCGCTACGTAAACGCCCTGGTCAGGACTGGTGATTCGGTGGAGGCCCTGAACGCCAGGATTGCTGCAGGCTACAACGTAGCCACGCAGCCCCTGGTAGACCGTGACAAGATAATGAAGAAAGCCGCAGAACTGGTAAGCGTTGCAGCCGATCGCATAAAGGGTCACCGGGCCTACCGGGAGCGCAAACAGCAGGAATTCCAGGGCCGCAACAACAGCCCCCTGTTGTACCTGATCGTGGCCACCGGCAACATCTATGAAGACGTGAAGCAGGCCAGGGCAGCCGCCAGCCAGGGAGCAGACGTCATTGCCGTGATACGTACCACCGCCCAGAGCCTTCTGGACTATGTGCCCTTCGGCCCCACTACCGAAGGCTTCGGCGGCACCTATGCCACCCAGGAAAACTTCCGCATCATGCGAGCCGCCCTGGATGAAGTCGGGGAGAAGGAAAAGCGCTACATACTCCTGACCAACTACGCCTCCGGTCTGTGCATGCCCGAGATAGCCGCCATGGGAGCTCTGGAACGCCTGGACATGATGCTCAACGACAGCATGTACGGCATCCTGTTCCGGGATATAAACATGTACCGCACCTTTGTGGACCAGAAGTTCAGCCGCATGCTGGACGCCTACGCGGGCATCATCATAAACACCGGAGAAGACAACTACCTCACCACCAGCGATGCCTTCGAAAAGGCCTTCACGGTCCTGGCCAGCCAGTTCCTGAACGAACGCTTTGCCTACATGGCCGGACTGCCCGCCAGGCTGCAGGGCCTTGGCCATGCCTTCGAGATGGACCCGACGATAAAGAACGGCTTCCTGTACGAACTGTCCCAGGCCCAGATGGCCAGGGAGATCTTTCCCGAGCATCCCCTGAAATACATGCCGCCCACCAAGTTCATGTCCGGCGATATTTTCAAGGGCCTGGCTATGAACACCATGTTCAACTTCGTGTCCAAGGCCACCAACCAGGGCATACACCTGCTGGGCATGCTTACCGAAGCGGTGCATACACCCTTCATGATGGACCGCTTCCTGGCTGTGGACAACGCCAGGTACGTGATGAACAGCATGGATGGCTTCTACGATGACATCGAGTTCAAGAAGGACGGCATCATCGTAACCCGTGCCCATGAAGTCCTGGCCCAGACCATCTCATTCATGGAAGACGTCGAAAGGACCGGCCTCTTCGATGCCATAGAGCAGGGACTGTTCGCGGAGGTCAAGCGGCCCAAGGATGGGGGCAAGGGCTTTGAAGGGCTCATCAATAAAGGCCCTGCCTACTTCAATCCCTTCGAGGATCATCTGAAACGCGAACTCGGGCTGGAAAGGTAAAGGGGGAAGCATCATGCACGTAGTACGACCATACGGAGACACCCTGGATGATGGCAAGGTGCAACTGTCTTTTACCTTGCCCGTACCGGACGGGGCCAAGGGTCGCGAAGCGGCCCGCAAGCTGGTCCTGTCCTGGGGCTTCAAAGAGTGCGAAGTAGTGCACTCCCATTCCTTGGCAGATGACTTTTCCATGTACGTGGCCTATGCCAAGACAGAGCAGTCAATGGACTATGACTCCGTGGTGGCCGACGAAGCCAGCGCCGACGCGTCCATGAGCATGGACGAGGTGGACGCCTTCATCACTGAGCACATACGGCGCAAGATCGTAGTGGTTGGTGCCTGCACCGGCTTTGACGCCCACACCGTAGGCATAGACGCCATCATGAACATGAAAGGCTTCAATCACCACTACGGCCTTGAGCGCTACACCGGCATAGAGGCCCACAACCTCGGTGCCCAGGTGCCCAACGAGAAGCTCATCGACTATGCCCTTAAGGTAAAAGCCGACGCTGTACTCATCAGCCAGGTGGTCACCCAGAAAGATACCCACATACACAACATGACGGAGTTTGTGGAACTACTGGAAGCCAGAGGTCTCCGCGACCGCTTCATCTGCGTGGCCGGCGGCCCCCGGATCGGCAACAAGCTGGCTGTGGAGCTTGGCTTTGACGTCGGTTTCGGCCGCGGCACCTACGCCAACGACGTGGCCACCTACATTGTCAAGAAGATCGTGGAGAAACAGCAGGCCTGATCAATCTCTGCAACTATTCGATGATGATGTTTGGGAGAGAAGGGAATTCCCTTCCCTCCCAAACCCTTCCATCCTTCTTTAAACCACAATCACCACATTCCCGCGCTTGTGCTTCTGCTCCACATACGTGTGCGCTAAGGCGGTCTGGTCCAGGGGATAGCTTCGATCCATCAAGGGTTTTATCTGCTCCTTGTCTGCCAGATCAGCCAGGAACTCCAGTTCAGTCTGGACTTCCTTGGTCGGCGCCTTGATGCTGGCGTAGCTGCCGCCTGGTACCAGGAGTTTCTTCCTGGCAGAGCGGGGTAGTTTGCCCACAGCATCGATGATGGCATCGAAATGTCCAGCATGCTCAAACCAGTTTGGGGTGGTGTAGTCCAGTACTTTACCTGCCCCGAGGCCGGCTGTCACCTGCTGGTTGGACTGGCCGCATACGGCAGTGACTTCTGCCCCGTAATACAGTCCCAGCTGAACGGCATAGGAGCCAACCGAGCCGGAGGCACCGTATACCAGCAAGCGGCTGCCTGTGCGCAGTGCAAGTCGCCTGAGTATCTGCATGGCGGTCATGCCGCCGACCGGCAGCACTGCGGCCTGGGAAAATGACAATTTTGCCGGTTTGCGGGCGATGACACCCATTTTCCTTGTTTCAGGCACGCACAAATATTCTGCGTTGCCACCGTAGGCCAATCCAGTAGCGGTACCAAAAACCTCGTCTCCTGGTTTGAAGCGGGTAACCGAGGCTCCCACAGCTTCCACTGTACCGGCAAACTCGACGCCGGGTATCTTCATCGGCTTGAAGCCAAAAAGCAGACCCAGGGGTACCAGGATGATCCGGGGTATCCTTCTCAGATTGATGTCTCCCCGGCAGACAGAAGAGGCTCGTACCCTGACAAGCAGCTCATCAGGTCGTGGCGTTGGCTTGGCGATATCCTGAACCTGCAGCGCTTCAGGATCCTTTCCCTCAGTGATGACTATTGCTTTCATGCTCCGGGGCTCCTGGATGTATTGAATATCCTGTAAGGTAAGCATGAAGTATATGGTTCGACTATACCTGGAATGCGGCCATTCCCGGGTGTCTGTACTGGTCATGATTTCCTTGCTTTCAGGCTGGTGAAAACCTAGACTGGAACTGCTGGTGGTGCGGGACTTGTCGATTCATCCATGTGGACTGCCTG
>JAVEXH010000085.1:0-8938 GCA_034004175.1 Spirochaetia bacterium | reverse complement strand
GCTGGGTATAGAAGTTATGACCACCGGCGAGGCGGCCTTCTACAAGAAGGACATCGTCGAGGCTTTTCCCAAGACTCCCTGGCTTCTCAGACCGGCAAATTATCCGCCGGGAGTACCGGGAAGGGGAGCCAGAACCTACCAGACCCCGAAAGGGCCTGTTTCAGTTGTTCAGCTTCTTGGGCAGTCCGGTTTTTCACGGATACACCTGGATAATCCCTTCCTGGTTCTGGATGCGCTGTTGCCACGCCTCCGGGAGGAATCTGCGGTACGGATACTGGATTTCAGGGCAGCTACCACTGCCGAGAAGAACGCCATGTTCCGTTACGCTGATGGCAAGGTGAGTGCTGTCATAGGTTCGTACGCCAGGACTCTGACTGCCGATGCCAGGGTGAGTGGATCAGGTACTGCCACGATTACCGATGCAGGTCGCACCGGTAGCCTCATGTCCGTTGGTGGCATGGATGGTGAAACCAGGATACGGGAGTACCTCACGGGTATCCCTGCCTGGGCCAAGGACGCAGTCGCTGCTCCGGAGTTGCAGGGCTGTGTGATGGATTTTGATGAAAATGGACGGGCAGTGGCCATCGAGACCCTGCGCGTACCCTGTGGGGAGGATTTCCATGAAGGAACGGGGCATAGCAACAAAGATTGAGGGCACGAATGTGTCCGTGCGCATAGTAGTCAGCGAAGGTTGTGCAAGCTGTCAATCCAAAGACGGCTGCGCTTCGGAAGGCAGGGTCATACTGGCCAAGGCTCCGGATGGCATGCCTCTGGCTGTGGGGGACCTGGTGGACATCTTTGTCCCGGAGTCGGCCATGGCTGCTGGCTTGCTGTGGCTGGTCGTCATCCCGGTGGGGCTTTTCCTGGCAGGCTATCTGGCTATGGGGTCAACCGGAGCGGGTGAAGGCCTGCAGGCCCTGGGCGGGATATCGGGCTTTGGTCTTGGCCTCCTGGCAGCCGTCTTCGTAGCCCGGAAGAGTTCCATGGGTGCCCGTCCCGAGATCCTGCCTTCCGGGGCCCTTGATGTAGATGATTGCCAGGATTGCTGCTGATACTGGTACTCAGCTCAGCAATACTGCCGAGGCCAACTGGTCGGCTGCGCTGTTCCCGACCAGAGCCCGGGCGATGGCAATGGAGAACTCTCCGGCACAGCCCGGTCCTCGTGAGGTGATGAACCGTCCATCCGTGACAACTCTGCCTTCGCTGAAAATTCCGCCAGGCACCCTTGATTCCATGCCCGGGTAGCAGGTGAAGCGCCTGCCTGCCAATAGTCCACAGGCTTCACCGAGGACCAGGGCAGGGGCTGCACAGATTGCAGCTATCATCTTGTTGGCTGCGGCGTGCCTTCTGATGAAGGCGACACTATGACCATCGGCGGCTATTGCCGCAGAGCCTGGACCGCCACCCGGTATCACTACGCAGTCGAAATCCTCACTCTGGATGTGACCCAGTTCTGTCTGGGCCATGATTGTCACACCATGAGCACCCTGTATCTGGGTTCCGCCGATGCCAGCTATCGTAACCTCGGCGCCGGCCCTGCGGAGGTAATCGATCGGTGTGATCGCTTCTACTTCCTCGCAACCTTTTGCCAACAGAACGCACACTTTCTTCATAGCAACCTCCCTGCCATTCGATGGACAATTGACGCAAGCCACATTATACTACGGTCTGGATAGGTTCAAAACCGAAAAGGAGCAACGGAGTATGGATACAAAGAATGGTCTGGTAAATTTCACGCTGTTCATCTTTTTGTTTGTTTTTTCGTTCATCTTCTCGCTGGACGCCTTGGCGCTTCCCAATGTGACCTACGGTGTGCTCGCCCTGATCGGCTTTACCGTCTGTCTTGCCGGTTCCCTGTTCAACGGCCTTCTGGCGAAACGTGACGGAGAGGCTCTTGCACTCTGGTTCTTCACCTTTGCTGTGGTCTGCGGTATCATAACCGTCTGGTACCTGACCCGTTGCGGTACCGCTTTCGGTTGGTGGTAAGCACGCTTGCCGCTGGCAAGAACCCTTGTTTGTAAATGAACGGGCCGCCGGGTGGATATCCCCGGCGGCCCGCTTTTTTTGCCCATCGGAGTGCTTCCGTAGACGCGTTTCCCGAGGGGTATCAGCCGTTTATAAGCGAAACCAGAGCATCCACTGTCAGGCCGAGGTGGGCTGCAACCTCTGAGCCAGGGCCTGATTCTCCGAAGGTCTCCACGCCCAGGAAGGCATCGGCCAGACCATCCCAACCCATTGATCTTCCCGCCTCGCAGGCCACGATCCTGGCCTCCCGGGGGGCTATGGTTTCCCGGATTGCCCTCGGCTGGGAGCAGAAGGCCTCCAGCGAGACCACTGACACCACCTTTACGCTCTTGCCGCTTATCTTGGCTGCGGCCTTCAGAGCCAGTTCCACCTCGCTGCCGCTGGCAAGGACAACCACATCAGGGGCGTCAGGAGTATTGCGTACGACATAGGCGCCGGTCCGGATGGTCTCCCTCCACTCCTTGTCGGCTTTTTCGAACACAGGCAGGTTTTGCCTGGTAAGGGCTATGACCGTGGGTCCGTCTTTCCGTTCCATGGCCATGGCCCAGGCTTCCACGGTTTCCTCTGCATCCGCTGGACGCAGGACCCTGACGTTGGGGATGGCGCGCAGGGAGGCAAGATGCTCTACCGGTTGATGGGTGGGTCCATCCTCGCCGATGTATACCGAATCATGGGTCAGCACATAGACAACAGGGAGTTTCATGAGGGCCGCCAGGCGCAGGGCTGGCCTCAGGTAATCGGCGAATACCAGGAAGGTGGCGCAGAAGGGTCTCAGTCCGCCATACAGGGCAATTCCATTGGAGATTGATGCCATTGCATGCTCCCTGACGCCGTAATGCACCATCCTGCCGGCCCGCATACCCGGAGAATAGGATTCACCAGCCAGTTGTGTGACGTTTGGCCCGGTGAGGTCTGCAGAGCCGCCTACAAACTGTGGCCAGGCTGCACCGACAGCCAGGATGACCTTGCCTGATGCATTGCGGGTGGCAATCTGTTCTCCGGTCTTGAATGATGGCCAGGCAGGTGCCGAAACCGGCTTGCCAGCCATCGCGGCGTCGAGTTCCTTGGCCAGAGCCGGCTGGGCGGCCCTCCACTGGGCGTACTGGCGTTCCCATGCGGCATGCTCCGCGGCAAGTTCTGCCTTCCGCTTTTCAAAGAAGGCCACGGCTTCCTGCGAGACCGGGAACTGTGCGTCTGCAGGGATGCCCATGGCCTGCTTGGCCTTGGCTATCTCTTCTGCACCCAGCGGAGCGCCATGGGTCTTGTGCGAACCCTGCATGGTGGGAGCGCCTTTTCCTATGGTGCTCTTGAGCATGATCAGGCTGGGCCGTGAGACATCGGCCTTGGCTTCCGACACAAGCCTGCGCATCCCATCCAGATCGTACATAGTGCCCTTGGCAACCTGCCAGCCATAGGCAGTGAAGCGGGCTGCAACGTCTTCGGTGAAGGTAAGGTCGGTCTTGCCGTCGATGGTTATGTTGTTATCATCGTAGAAAACGATCAGTTTGCCGAGCTTCAGGTGTCCCGCAAGGGATGCTGCCTCGGCCGCAACGCCTTCCTGCAGGCAGCCGTCACCGGCGAGTACGTAGGTGAAATGGTCTACGATCGTGTGTGCCTGGGTGTTGAACCTGGCGGCCATCATTGTTTCAGCCATGGCCATGCCTACTGCATTGGCCACGCCCTGGCCGAGCGGTCCGGTTGTGGTCTCGATGCCCGGGGCCATGCCGTACTCGGGATGTCCGGCACACCTAGAACCAAGTTGCCTGAAGCTTTTTATGTCATCCAGGCTGATGCCGTAACCGGACAGGTGCAGCAGGGAGTAGAGGAACATGGAGCCGTGGCCTGCGGACAATACAAACCGGTCGCGGTTGAGCCAGCCAGGGGAAGCAGGGTCATGGCGCAGGAATTCTCCGTACAGCAGGGCTCCGAGCTCGGCACAGCCAAGCGGCAGTCCGGGATGCCCGGAATTGGCCTTCTGGATGGCGTCCATCGACAGGCAACGTACGGTATTGGCGGTTTCTGCAACGATATGGTTGTCCATTGGTGCTCCTCGGATCTTGAATGTTTCGGGTGCAGCCTGAGTGCAACACCACAGTCTGCAGGGTACTACGAGTAGGCTTTCAGCGCAACTGGTGAGCTCCAGCGGGAGGCGCAAACCCTGGCTATGGTATATAATAAAAAGCTATGCGTGATTTTGTCATACTTGTCGGTGGAGCAGCCCTGCCTTCCCTGGTTCTCATCATCTGGTTCTACCGCCTTGATCACAAAAGGCCGGAGCCTGTGGGGCTGGTGGGCAAGAGCGTGCTGTTCGGCTTTCTGGCCACGGTGCCTGCCATTATCCTCGAGATGCTGGTGGACCTTCCGGTAGACTCTATGCCCCGACTGCTGGGCATAGTCTGGACCTCCTTCCTGACAGCGGCATTGGTGGAAGAGGGAATAAAGTATCTCGTGCTGAAGCGATGGCTGTTCAGGCTGGCTGCCTTTGACGAGATCATGGATGGCATTGTGTATGCAGTATGCCTCAGCCTCGGTTTTGCCTTCGCGGAGAATATCATATATGGACTAGGTGATGGCACTGCCTTGATACTGCGGGCCTTTACTGCTGTCCCTCTGCATGCAACAGCCACAGGCATAATGGGTTACTGGTTCGGCATGGCAAGACGCAATCCGGACCAGGCTGTACCCATGATGCGCAAAGGCTTTCTGGCGGCGGTCATGGTACACGGCTTCTATGATTTTTTCCTGTTCACAGGGACCGTCCTGGCTTTTGGTTCCCTGGTGGTTCTCGGCGTGGCCTTCAGATACCTCATGGTCCTGGTACGTCTTGCCCAGGCAGCAGATGATATGCATGCCGGCGAACTGCATGCCAGAGATCTGCATGACAGCGAACAAGGGCATAGTTTCCTGCCCTGATCCCGGCCAGCAGACTTGCCTTGACCCTGAGGGCGCGGGCGGGTATCGTCGTGCCATGAGAACCTTGATAACCGGGGGCGTAAAATCAGGCAAATCAAGCCGCGCCCTGCAATTGGCCGCTGATTTCACCGGACCCAGGCACTTCCTGGCCACCGCTACTGCCTTTGACGAGGAGATGCGGGACCGCATCGCCAGGCATAGGGCCGAGCGTGCGAATGCCTTCGTAACTATCGAAGAAACCGTCGATATAGACCTTGCCTTGCGGGATAGCATGATAGTGGACTGCATTCCGATGTGGCTGAACAACCTGTTCTTCCTGGAGCGGGATGAGGAGTGGGAAGCCATTCTGGAACGATTCGTAGCTGCCATGCCGCCAGAGCTTGTCATCGTGACCAACGAGACAGGCATGGGGGTGATTCCGTCGGATCCGCTGAGCCGCCGCTATGGCATTGCCCTCGGGCTGGCCAATGCCCGCCTGGCCAGGGCGGTGGACCGGGTGGAACTGATGGTGGCCGGCCTGCCGCTCAGGGTCAAATAGCCATGATACTATCTGTCCCCTCTTACGTAATTCCGGGCACCTATGCCGAAAACCTTCGCTTCCTTGCTGACACGTCGGGAGTAGACGGCGTTGAACTCCTGTTCTTCATGTACGACGATGAAATCCGCACCCTGATGATGGCAGAGATCGACGAGATACGGCAATTCCGCTCGCGGTTCTCCTACACTGTGCACATGCCTGACAGCATTGCCCCGGAGCACGAGGATATCATCGAGGCTACCCGGGGCATGGCGGGATCCTACGTCATCCACCCTCCCCGGGAGGATGCAGGTCTGCCTGCCTTTGCCAGACTCATGGATGACTGGCGTGGCCGGTATGGCAAGGATGATTTCATCCTCGAGAATACCCGTGTTGCACGTTTCAATGCCGCCGAGGCTGTCCTGAAGGAGTCCCGACATGGACTGCCGCCGGTGTGTGTGGACATAGGCCACCTGCGCATGGAGGGGTATGATCCAATGGCCTGGCTGGAAGCAAAGGCTGGCAGGGTTGCGGAACTGCATGTGCATGGTTTTGATGGTAAATCCGACCATGTACCCTTCGGAGCGGATGAACCCTGGCTTGTAGATCTGCTGCCATATCTGCACGGTTTTGCCGGCGTGGTGGAACTGGAACTCTTTGCCTGGGACCAGTTGCAGGTGGTGATTCCCCTGCTCCGGCCTGAGCCGGAGAAACCTGGTACAGAACGCGCTGGCCAGAAGCCTGTTGCACAAGAGATACACCCATGAACCTGCTGCACCGCTTCATGAGTACCCTTTCACTGGTGGCCCGTTTCCCTGTACCCCTCCGTTCAAAACCTGATTACGGAGCGGTTGACTTCTTCCTGCCTCTGGTGGGGCTTCATGCCGGCCTGATGGCCTGCGCCGGAGCCTTCGTGGGCCTGGCCGCCTTTGGCCCTGGCCTGCTTGCCGCCTTGTGCGCCATGCTTGCCCAGTACCTGGCCTACAATCTGTTTCACTTCGACGGTCTGTTGGACACTGCCGATGCAGCCGGTGCCTTCGGTGACCAGGAAAAACGGCGGGCCATACTCAAGGATCCGCGTATCGGTGCTTTTGCCATGTTTGCGGGCTTCATGGTACTTGCTGCCAAGGCCGGTGCCTTGTCTGATCTGTTCGAGCTGGCCCGGCTGGAGCTGGAATCAAGCGGCTCGCCGGGTACTGGCATGACAGTTGGTGGTGTGGTAGCTGGTGGTGCAAGAGCCAGCCTCTTGCCCTGGGCTGCTTTGCTCATGGCTCCGGCGGCAGGCCGCCTGGCAGCAATCGTGGTGACCCTGTCCTGCAGCCCCTCATCGTCCAAGGGCCTTGCCGCCTCCCTGGGTACTCTGTCCCCTGTTCCAGCCATGCTCGGTTTTGCCCTGGCAGCCTTACCAGCGGCAGTGCTGGCCGGCATCATCTGGGGGCCCCTTGGTGCCGCACTGTCCATGCTTGCAGGGGCTCTGGTGGCCATGGTCACAGGCCTGTCCATTGGGCGATGGTATGGCCGTAAAATCGGTGGTTACAATGGTGATGCCATGGGGGCAGCCGTGGAGCTTGGCGAGGTAGTGGTGCTGCTGCTTGCCCTGTGGGTCGGGCGGGTGGTCTGATCAGCTCTGGCGGGAGGTCTCGCTTACCTTCTGCTGGGTTTCCTCGGAGATCATGCCGATGGCGTTGATCTTGTTCAGGATATCACCTATGTCCTTTACCATGGTTGCATAGACATCCTTGACCTCAAGCGAGACATTCCGTAGTTCCTCTATGCCCTTGGTGACATGGGTTCCTCCGGTGGACATTTCAGTGAAGGAGTCTATCAGTGCCGACATCTCGTCGGCCAGTCTGTTGGTATCCTGTGATATTGCCTTGATATGCTTGCCTGTACGGTCGGTCATTTCGTTGGAGGTTTTGATCTGGTTTATGATGCCGCCTATGGAAGAGGCTATGTCTTTTGCGTTGCCACCGGTTGCCTCTGCCAGCTTGCGGATCTCGGAAGCGACCACTGCGAAGCTTTTCCCAGCGGATCCTGCATGGGCTGCCTGGATGGCGGCATTCATGGCAAGAAGATTGGTCTTGTCGGCCACATCGTGGATGACACCTATCATGTTGCCTATCTCGGTGATGCCGTCTGCAGCTTTTCGTATGGCTCCCGCAGTGGCAATCATGTCGCGTTCGCCACCGGCGGTGGACTCGGCAAGGGCCTGGATCTGCTGACGTCTGCCCGAGGCTATGCCCGACGCATTGCCCAGGGTAGCCACCATCTGTTCAACTGCTGCGGCTGATTCTTCTATGGCGGCAAACTGGCTGGCGGCATCTGCCTGCAGCCGTTCAAGCGAATTTCGTATGGTTCCTACCATCGCAGTGGCCTGAACTATCTCCTCATGGAGCCTGACTGTGGACGAATCCACTATCTGCCGCTCGCTCTCTATCACCTTCTGCCGGTAGAGGTGGCAGTTTTCCTTTTTGTTCAGTTTGTTGTGGATGGCTATGGCCATACCTTCACACGATTTGTAACCACAGCCTGCACAGTTGAGGTGATCCTCTTTGGTCAGCTTGAGCAGGGAGTCATAGATAGCCTTCAGTTGGCTGTCACTGGGTTTTACCAGACGGTAATTTTCTGATCGGTTTACATAGGCCCTGTCGTACTGTCCTGGCTTCCAGAATCTGGCCAGCACTTTTTTCAGTTTCCGGGCTGCAGTGCGGTCCGACAGTTTCTTGCCACCGTAGACCCGTTGGCTTTCTATCGAGCGTTTTTCTACTGGGTATTCTATTTCATCTGGTGATTTTCCTTGGTTAAGGGTGCCCGGGCCGGCATTGCAGCCGAATTCGCAGTTCAGGCAATCCACCAGCAGTGGGCTGATACCCTTCTCCAGGGATGCAGGAAGGCTGTCCAGATAGTGGTATACAAGTTCTGGTCCCTCAATTTTCCGTGCCATGGACTGTATGCCCGGAACCTCCCGGATGGCGGTTCTCAGCAGTCCTCCGGGAGATGAAAAGAGCACCGCCCGCTCTGCCGGGGGGTTGTCAAAATCAGCCTCGGGCTGGTTTGCCAGGTCGATCCCGCGCTTGTCCAGAATCTCCTTGAAGGACCGGATTGTCACGTTGTAGTCACCTATACCGGTTTCTACGAATTCCCGCTTCTTGGCTGCGCAGGGCGAGACTACAAGGATCTTGCTGCCCTGGTAGCCAGGATAATAGTCACGGATCATTTTTATGGTGTGCAACATCGGGCTGTCGGCCGGAGCAAGATGGGGCAGGAGTTCCGGACGGAAAATCTCCACGTAACTGACGATGGCGGGGCAGGGCTGGGCTACCACCAGAGCCGGTTCATTGGCCTTTATGTGATTCAGGTATGATTTTACTGTAAGCTCTGCCCCGAAGCTCACATCGAAGCAGGCCGATACGCCAAGGCTTTTCAGCCAGCCCATGAATTGCCGGTACTGGCCGGGGAAACTGGACGCAAGGGCAGGTGCCA
>JAVEXH010000084.1:0-8942 GCA_034004175.1 Spirochaetia bacterium | reverse complement strand
GGCAGGGAAAGAGCCTGCAGATCATCAAGCATGAGCGAGTGGGCCGGTTCTTCGTCTTCTTGAACGCCGAGGATGTCGGCATCCCTCTTTCCGATTAGTTCAGCCAGGGAGACCCGACCGGTTGACCTGACAAAGTTGGCATTGCCCGAGAGTATGCGCCGGTCCAGATCTTTGACGAGGGCAATGTCATTGCTGTTTTCGATCAATGCCGCGAGGACATGGGGATCTTGTATGGGAGCGGAATCTTGACTGTTCTTGTTATTCATGTGCTTATCCCCAGTATAACCCATGGAATCAGCATCAAGCTACATTTTTTCTTTTTTTTGGAAGGGTGGGGCCTGGGGAGGGGAACCTTGGAACAAGGTGCCCTTCCCCGGACAGGCACCATTCAAGGCCAGAGCTGAGGATCAGAAACCGGTGAGGTAGCCGTCCTTGTTGAAGTGCACGGTGGTACCTTCATCGAGGGTAATGTAGTCCGGGGTGCCACCCCTGTCGGGTATGGACTTGATCAGATCCTGGGTTGATGCCAGGGTGCCGGACTGCACTTTGCCGTCCTTGTAGAATGAGATGGCCGTTCCAGCCTTGAAGCGGACCAGGTAGGGTTTGAAGGCCATGCCTGTTCCGGCTCCGGTGGCCATCCAGACGGTAGCGAGGTCCCTGTCGGAAACCAGGACGCCACTTTTCGGGTTTGCTTCGTCAGACAACTATATGATTCCTTTCATCCAGACCAAGGCACCTCAGTCCGGTGCCGGCCTTCATCATGGGCAAGTGTAGTGCATTTTTTACCATCTTGCCAGTGCGGGCGGCCAACCCGGCTGACTGGTGAAGAGCCGGATACTATGGACGCTGTCTTGTCCGGGTGAAACGCCGTGGCCGCAACAGGGAGATGCCTTTCATGCTGAATATCCTGGCTATGGCGGAGGCTATGGCCAGGCCGGCCGCTATGGATCCTGCCAGGATGAGGGTTCTGAATCCCATGGCTGCGGCAAAGTCTCCCCTGCCTGAAACAGCCTCGAACATGGTGTAGTACATGCCGCCGCCGGGTACCAGGGGTATGATGGCACAGAGTATGAAGAGGGTGGCCGGGCGTTTCAGCAGGGCGGCCGCTGTCTCGGCATACAGACCTACGGCTATGCTGGCTACCAGGTAGGCCATGGCCTCGGAGCCGGAGGCGGTCTGTGCCAACAGGCAGACTCCCCAGGCCAGGGCACCTCCTGCGGCGGCTACGGGCAGGTCACGCAGGGGTGCCTTGAAGACCACAGCGAATCCGGCGGTTGCCAGGAAGGCCCAGAGGCATTGGAGCAGGCCGGTACTCATGCGATCACCCGTCCTATCATGAGCCAGGCCTGCAAGGCCATGCCCACCCCGATGGAGATGCCGGCCGCCGATATGAAGGCATCGGCTCCCCGGGCTATCCCTGCCACCAGGTCCCCGGCAATGGTGTCACGGATGGCGTTTACAATGGTGACTCCTGGAACCAGCAGCATGATGGCGCCGATTATGATCATGTCCTGGTGCTGCCCGAGACCCAGTTGCAAGGCTGCGATGGCAGTGCCGGCGGCAAAGGCTCCGCCGACTATGTTCATGAAGAAATCGGAAATGCGCATGGACTTGAACCATGAGGTGACTCTACCCATGGACAGGCCTATGAAACCAGCCACCAGCGAGTCCTGCCAGCCGCCGCCGAAGAACAGGCAGAAGAAGCCTGTTATGGCTGCAGAGCCAAGGGCCTGGACCAGCATCGGGTAGCCCCCGGCCGCATCTATCGTGCACAGTTCGCGCTCCACCCCGTCAAGGTCTTGAATCCCTGCTACAGCCTCCCGGGCAAGGGTATTCACCCGGACCAGCTTGTCCAGGTTCATCTGCCGTTTGCGTATCCGGCGGACCATGGACAAGGACCTGCCGGTGGCATCCTGGCACGATACGATGATGCCCGTCGGTGTGGCAAAGGCATCTGCGTCTATCCCGCCCAGGGCGGTTGCCACGGCCAGGACCACATCCTCGGAGCGATAGGTTTCTCCCCCCGATTCCAGGATGATCCGGCCGGCATCGCAGGCCAGGCGCAGGGCCTCGTCGGCAGAGTCGCCGTCGGCAAGGTCGCCGTCGGCAGAGTCGCCGTCGGCCAGGTTTCCGCCGGGATGCTCGCCGCCGGTAGTTGTGACATTGGCAGTCATGCTGTGTGTTTCTGGCATGGATACGGTATCCCTTCAGTCTACGGTTATGGACTTGCTGACATTCTTGGGAGCGTCTGGATGTACGCCGTGGTCGGCGACGCCGAGTCTGTCCAGATATTCCATCTTCAGCACCGACATGCGGAAGGCCAGGTACTGCAGCGCCGCAGTGGCCGCGAAAACGAAGAGGTTGCGGTCTGCATGACCAGCGGTGCCGCCGGAGGCGATGCTGCCGGCATTGCCGGATGAAGGCAGTGCCACGTACGTCGCGTGGTAATCCTTCCTGCCTGCAGGAACGCCGCGGACGGCCAGCTCCAGTTCGTCGTTCTTTTCTGCAAGCAGGATGATCCGGGCGCCCCGTATCTTGTGGGTGTGTATCTGGCTGATGGCTATGCGGATATCCCGGTCGTCAGGTGGGCACACGAAAATCAGGGGATAGTCGGTGAAGAGCCCTTCCAGGATTTCAGGGTGGCTGCGCAGGAGGGCAGAGGACTTTACAGAAGCCGCCATGGGGGCTGCATCCACGGCGGCATCTATGGCTTTTTCGATCTCGGGGATCGAGAAGATGGTGTTCTTGCCCAGGATGGTGTTGGGCCCGTGCTTGAACTCCGCGGTGTCGTAGCCCTCTGCGTGGTTCAGCACCACTTCGCGTATCTTCAGGGCTCCTTCCTTGGCCAGACCGACGCTGCCGGATCCCAGGATATGGATGGACGGTTTCAGGTAGAGGTCCGCGGCGGCCTTGTCCAGGGCAGGGGTGGCTTGATCCAGGGTGGCCGCGATGAGGGACTGTGCCTGGCGCAGCTTTGCCAGTACCTGGTCTTCAGGCAGGGCCGCCCTCGCGGCGAGGATGTACAGGACGGCAAGCTGGTTGATGAATGACTTGGTGGCCGCCACCGCGATCTCCGGCCCGCAGAGCAGGGGCAGGTAGAAGTCCGACAGTTCCTGGGGGATGCGGCTGTTTTCGTTGTTCACCAGGGACACCCGGCCCACCGTCGGATGTTTTTCCTGTATATCCTGCAGTATATCGACGAGGTCCTTGGTCTCGCCGGACTGCGAGATGGCCAGCACGAAGTCGTCGGGTTTCAGGCAATCCAGGTAGGCGCTCCTGAACAGGCCCGGATTGCAGGGATACACGGCCAGCCTGGCCAGGCCGCTGAAGAAATATGCCCCGCTCAGGGCCGCATGGTAGGAGGTACCGGATGCCACGAGGTAAATGGCACCTCCCCGTTCACGGGCGTCATGCAGGCGGCCGATCAGGTCATGGGCATAGCGCATCACCGAGCGTCGCTTTTTCCAGATGAAGGCCAGGTCGAGCAGGGCCAGGCTTGCAGCCAGCTTCGGGGCTTCCTGGGCTGTCTCGGTCAGCAACCGGGCCTCGTCGGAGTGGAAGCCCTTGCGGGCCGCCAGGCTCTTCCGGGCACCAGCGTCGGTCTTCATCCTGGATGACAGGACCTTGAAGTCCACTGAATCGCAGAGGGCTGTTGCGCTTGCTGCCAGGGCTGTTCCGTCGGCATGGATGGACAGGGAGGCTGCTTCGTCCAGAAGGCCGGCAACCAGTTCAGCCTTTTCATCGAGTACCTGACCCAGAGCCTCTGCGATCGGATTATTGAAGTAGTACCGGATTACCTCATCGATGGTGTCCGGAGCAGCGAAGATTTCCTGCTGCATGTAGTAGCCGTAGCGCGGATCAAGGGCAGTATCCCTGACATTGAGCCGCGAGCGCTTCAGGGCCGGAACCGCAAACCCTGGTTCACCCTGGAGTCTGAAAATGACATACCGGCTCTCGGTGTACCAGATTCCTTCCCCCTCGTGCAGTGGTATGAGCATGCTGGTCTTGGACAGCACCGAGGTGAGGTCGCTGGAGACCACCACGAAGTCGCCCTGGGCGTCCTTGCCCAGGCCGGCGTAGAGCGACGAACCCGACTTGATGGCGAAAATACCGGGAACCTGGGGGTCTGCCACGGCCGCCGCGTAGGAGCCTTCGGTTCCGGCCTCTGCCTTGCGTATGGCGTCCATCATCAGGAGGACCTTGTCCGGTACTGGTTCCGTGATGCCGGACTCGTTCCAGGCCGTACGCATGGCGGCCAGGGGAGCGGCCGGGGCAGCAAGATTGGCTGCGTAATGCTCCTCGATCAGGTGCACTATCATCTCGCCGTCGTTGTCGGACAGTATCCTGTGCCCCCGGGCACTCAGGCTGGCTTTGAGGCTGTCGGTGTTGGATATGTTGCCGTTGTGCGCGCCGACCAGTTCTACCTTGCAGCGTACCAGGTGGGGCTGGCTGTTGGTATCGGTGACGGCACCGTAGGTAGCCCAGCGTACCTGGCCTATGAAGCGCTGGCCCCTGAAGGATGGAATGTCCAGTTCCCGGGATACCTTGCTCGGAGCGCCGACCTTTTTTACCAGCACTATGGTGCGGTCCTTGTCTATGAAGGACGCTCCGGTTGAATCATAGCCCCGGTACTCCAGGCGCCGCAGCAGTTCCGTGGCTTCCTGCCCCATGCCTGTCGCTTCATCCTTGTATATGAGGGATACGATTCCGCACATGGCTGCCTCCTCTGGATCGGCCCGCAAAGCAGGAGGGTCCACCTCAAGTATAGGTGCAGGGGCAGCATTTTTGGAAGCTGAAAAACCGGATCAGGCATTGCAGGTTATTGTGCCTGGATGACCTCTATTGGTGGTAGAAAATGCTTGACCCTGACGTAAGGTCAGGGTGTAGGCTGTATCCATGGATTATAGAAAAGCCAGCTATACGGTTGGAGAACTCGCGGCGCTTGCGGGGGTCAGTGTCCGGACACTGCACCTCTACGATCAGAAGGGTCTGGTTTCACCATCCGGCAGGACGCCGGCCGGATACCGGCTGTACGGTGAGGCAGACCTTCTGCGCCTGCAGCAGGTCCTTTTCTACCGGGAACTGGATTTTTCGCTGGATGACATCAAAAAGGCACTGGATACGCCCGGCTATGACGATGTCGCAGCCCTCAGGCGGCACCGGCGCTTGCTGGAACTGAAGGCGGAGCGACTGACAACCCTGATGGGCACAATCGACCGGACCATCCGCAGTCTGAATGGAGAAGAAGTTATGTTGACCACCAAGGATCTGTATGAGGGATTTGATGACGAGACTATCGAACGCTATGAGCGGGAGAGCAAGGCCAATTGGGGAGGATCCGATGCCTACGAACAGAGCCGCAGGCGGGTCAAGGCCATGAGCAAGGAACAGTGGCAGGCAGTGAAGTCCCGGGGAGAAGAGATAACCCTGGCTTTTGCCGAGCTGTACAAGGCAGGCAAAAGTCCGGACGGATTGGAAGCCCTGGCTGTCTGCGCGCGTTGGGCCGGGCATCTGCAGGCTTTCTACAATCCTACCCCGGAGATCGTCGAGGGGCTTGGAGCCATGTATGCCGACCATCCGGAGTTCAGGGCTACCTACGAGAAGTATGCCCCTGGCTTGGCCGACTGGCTGAAGCTGGCCATGGCTGCCTACGCGAAGACGATGTAGGAGCCCAGCGAATCCAGGACCGTGATCCAGGACTGTGAAAACTTGCAGTAGATCATGCGGAGAAGTATCATCAGCCCTGAGGTGTACATGATGTCACGCATCTTCGGCTTCCTGGCACGGCCTCTGGTTTTCGGGTTTTCGGTGGCTGTGCTGGCACTCTTCATGGCTACCATCCTGCCAGCCAAGGCGGCTGATGCTGCTTCCTACACTCCCGCCGGGGCAGCCTTCGACACGAGCTTCTTCTATACTCCGGCCCAAGCCATCGAGAAGGTTGGCCTGTACAGCCCCGAAGCAAGGTCTGCCTATGTGTACGACCGCTGGACCTTCGATGTGGCCTGGCCTCTGGTATACGGCTTCTTCCTGCTCAGCGGCTGGGCCTTCGGGTTGGCTTTGCTGAAGCCGGCAGGCAGCAAGGGCAAAGCGGGTAGCCTGGATGCTTCGAGTCGGACCAGATGGCTGCTGGTACCAGCTTTGGCAGTTGTTTTTGATTTTGTGGAGAACACCGCTGTCACTGTCCTGATGCTGGCCTATCCGGCGGCACCACTGGCAGTGGCAGCAGTGGCCAGTGCGGGGACGCTGATCAAGTGGGTGTTTGTGATGACTGGCGTGTCCGGGGCGCTTGGCTTGCCACTGGCCGGCGGGATTGCGGTACTGTATCGCCGGCGGGGCTCAGGTAGAGCCTGAGTCCTTCTGATGGAGCCTGACCGGTTGCCCGGTTTTGACGCTTCGAATATAGTACTCCCATGATGTACCGATCGTTCCCCAAAATACCGGATCTGAAAGTTTCGACCCTTGGCCTGGGCCTGATGCGCCTGCCTGTACTGGATGGTGACGAAGCCCGCATAGACGAGGATAGCTCGGATGCCATGCTGATGGCCGCCATGGAGGCGGGTGTAAATTATGTTGACACCGCCTGGATTTACCACAAGCAGCAGAGCGAGCCCTACCTGGGCAGGGCCATGGAGCGCCTTGGCATCCGTGACCGGGTGCTGGTGGCCACCAAGTCGCCGAGCTGGCTTGTGAAGGAAACCGGAGACTGGGACCGCTTTCTGGATACCCAGCTGGAGCGACTGCGCACCGACCACATCGATTTTTACCTTATCCACGCCCTGAACCAGAAAAACTGGAAGAAGGTGCTGGACACTGCCGGGCTGGACGCGATGGTGAAGGCCAAAGCAGATGGCCGCATAAAGCACATCGGTTTCTCGTTCCATGATTCCCTGGACAGTTTCAAGACCATTGTCGATGGCTGGGATGGCTGGGAATTCTGCCAGGTGCAGTACAACTATCTGGACGAGGAGTACCAGGCTGGCCGGGCCGGCATTGAATATGCCGCCGACCGCGGCATCGGCACGATCGTCATGGAACCTTTGCGTGGTGGCGCCCTTGCCAGGGTTCCCGACGAGGTGAAGGCCATCTTCGCCGGCTACGGGACGCCACGCATGGCTGCCGAGTGGGCTTTGCGCCATGTGTTCGACCGCCAGGAGGTGGTTACAGCCTTGTCTGGCATGGGCAGCGCTGACCAGCTCTGGGAGAACGCGGCGGTGGCCTCTTCGGCTAGGCCGAATGCCATAACAGCGGCCGAGCGGAAGATCATCGAGGCAGCCAGGGACTGGTTCAGGAACCGCATGCCGGTGCCCTGCACCACCTGTGGCTACTGCAAGCCCTGCCCTTCGGGAGTGCTGATACCCGAGATATTCGAGTTGTGGAATTCCGCGGTGATGTTCGACGACCGTGAGCGCAAGTCTGCCCAGTACCGCTCGGAAATGGTTCGCTCAGGCAAGGATGCCGGGCAGTGTACGGAGTGCGGCGTCTGTGTACCCAAGTGTCCACAGGGAATAGATATACCGGCGCGGCTGAAAGAGGCGAGGGCATATCTTTCCTGAGTGTGTAACTCGTGATAAGCGATGTTTATTTTACTTTCAATCGGTAAAAATATTGACAATCACCCTGCGGTGGACGAGGATTGATGCATACGGCGGTTTGATGCCGGTTTCAGATTTCGTTCCAGAATGAAGGGGGATCACATGAAAAAGTTGCTGACAGTGCTCGCTGTGCTGATAGTCACGGCGGGTCTGGCAAGTGCCCAGACACCGGTCAATCTGTATGGCCGGGCGTCCCAGGGCACTGAAGGTGTCGTTGCGGCGGCCAAGCCCGAGGCATCCCAGGTTGGCGTAGACATACTCAAACGCGGCGGCAACGCGGTTGATGCCGCTGTGGCTACCGGCTTTGCGCTGGGAGTCCTTGAAGCCAATGCCTCCGGCATCGGCGGCGGTGGTTTCATGATCATAAAGATGGCCAATATGCGCGATGCAGTGGTCATTGATTTCCGTGAGACCGCTCCTGCAGCGGCCACGGCTGACATGTACAAGTATGGAGCCGACGGAAAGATCATAAACAGTATGAATACCGTTGGTGGTCTTGCTTCCGGTGTACCTGGCGAGGTTGCGGGCCTTCTGTATGCTTTTGACAACTATGGTTCGAAGCGCATCTCACGGGCTGCCTTGCTTGAACCGGCCATCCAGTTTGCCGAGAGGGGCTACACGGTAACAGCCAATCTGTCGCCGATCATTGCAGACAACCTGGCCAAGATAAACAAGTATCCGGCAACAGCAGCCATCTATACCGATGGTGGCTTGCCTCCTGAAATCGGTGACACCATCAGGAACCCGGACCTGGCCAGAACCTTGAGGCTGGTTGCCAAGGATGGTGTCGATGCCATCTACAAGGGAGCCATGGCGGAGCGCATTGCCAAGGCAGTACGGGATGCCGGGGGCATCATGACTGCACAGGATCTTGCCAACTACAAGGTGAAAGTGCGGAAGCCGGTGACCGGAACCTACCGTGGTTATTCGATCATCTCCACTCCTCCTGCCAGTTCCGGCGGTACCCATGTCATCCAGATCCTGAACATACTTGAAAACATGGATATCGCAAAGCTGGGTGTCGGTACGCCGCAGACTGCCCACGCCTGGGTAGAGGCTCTCCGTCTGGCCTTTGCTGACCGCGGCAAGTACATGGCCGATGCCGACTTCGTGAAAGTGCCACTTGCTGGTCTTACCAACAAGACCTATGCCAAGGAATTGTATGGCAAGATAAACATGAACAAGGCCATGGGCAGTGCTGCTGCCAGCGATCCCACCAAGTACGAGAGTGGCTCCACCACCAGTTTCTCGGTGATGGACAAGGCCGGCAACATGGTCACGGTAACCAAGAGCATCAACTATTTCTTCGGTTCCGGAGTGACCGTTCCCGGTGCTGGTTTCATCTTGAAC
>JAVEXH010000083.1:0-8979 GCA_034004175.1 Spirochaetia bacterium | reverse complement strand
AAGATGGGCCTGGGCATCGAGGAACTCTTCGATGCCATTGTAGAACGTATTCCGGCCCCGGGCGGGCAGGGTGATGCACCCCTCACGGCACTGATCTTTGATAGCCACTACGACCCCTATCGCGGGGTCATTGTCCATGTCCGGGTATTTGACGGCCAGATAAAGCCAGGCCTCCGGATACGACTCATGAACAATGATTCTGAGTATGAGGTGGAGGAGACAGGCTTTTTCAAGCTTGGCTTGGTGAAGACTGATGAACTTTCAGCTGGTGATGTAGGCTACTTCATCGCTGGCATAAAGACAGTTTCCGATGTCCGGGTGGGTGATACGGTGACTGCGGCGGCCAAGCCTGCTCCCGCGCCGCTGCCAGGCTTCCGTGAAGTGAAACCTGTTGTGTACAGCTCCATCTATCCTATGGACAGTGTCGACTATGCAGAACTCAAGGTAGCCATGGAGAAACTCAAGCTCAACGATGCCTCGTTGATCTACGAGAAGGACAACTCGGCTGCCCTCGGTTTCGGTTTCCGTTGTGGTTTCCTGGGCATGCTGCATCTGGAGGTCGTGCAGGAACGTCTGGAGCGTGAGTATGACCAGGCCATCATCATGACCGCTCCGAGTGTGCGGTACCGTCTTACCCTCAGCCATGGCGGTGAAGTGATAACCATAGACAACCCTGCCGATTATCCAGACCCATCGCGTATAGAAAATGCCGAAGAGCCCTACATCAAGGCCCAGATAATCACTCCGCTGGCCTACATCGGCAACCTCATCACCCTGTGTGTAAACAAGCGCGGCAGCCAGACAGGTTTTACCCATCTGGATGAAAAGCGGGTCGAGCTGACCTTCGAAATGCCCTTGGCAGAGGTCCTCTTCGATTTCTATGACAAGCTGAAGAGCACAAGCCGTGGTTATGCCAGTTTTGACTACGAGATCATTGATTACCGGCCTACCGAGTTGGCCAAACTCGACATCCTCATCAATACAAAACCTGTTGATGCCCTGGCCCAGCTGGTGTACCGGCCGAATGCGCCGGAGCGGGCCCGGAAGGTCTGCGAACGGCTGAAGGACTCCATGAGCCGCCAGCAGTTCAAGATTGCCATCCAGGGTGCCATAGGCGGTACCATCATAGCCAGGGAAACAGTAAACCCCTTGCGCAAGGACGTTCTGGCCAAGTGTTATGGTGGCGACATTTCACGCAAGCGCAAACTGCTCGAAAAGCAGAAGGAAGGCAAGAAGCGCATGAAGATGGTCGGCGATGTGGAGCTGACCCAGGAATCCTTCATGGCTGTCTTGCGTGAAAACGAGGATGACGACCGCCGGGGATGATGGACAGGTTCAGGTTTCCATGGTGGACAGGGCTGTCCGCAGTCGTGCCTGCCAGTACTCTGACTCCAGGGCCAGTCTTTTCAGGGCATCCATCTCCATAGCTTCCACCCGCTGCGGATCAGGGAAATGGGCGTACATGTAGCTGCAATCCTTGACAAGCCCGGTGATGATACATTTGTCACCGGCACGCAGGCTTCTTGACAGGGCTTCGGCCAGTTCCAGTTCGTTCTCAAGAAAAGCCTTTGCTGCACTTCTATACAGGGCTCCACGAGAAAACCCTTGTGCCGTATCCTGATGACTGCCGGATCTGCTGGCAGATGGGATGCCGGCGTTGCTGCTGGTGCTTCTTTCAGGCTTACCGCCACCGCACATGCCAGGCGGGCTCTCAGGCTTGGTTGTCAGCAGTTGTCCAGCCTGTTCAAGGCTGATGCGTCTGGCTGGCAATGGCAATCCGAATCCACCCCGTAGATCAAAGACGGTTGCACCCCGTAATTCCACACCCGCACACGTGGCATACATTGACAGAAGGGAATTTCCCAGGCTGCCTCCGTTCAGGGGAACTACCCCAGGACTGTACGACAGCGCCCAGTTCCGGGCCTGCTTGTACAGCCGTGTCTCCCGCTGGTGTTCGGCCAGATTGGACGGGCTTCCTGTGCAATGGGTACGGCCAGGAACAAACGAGAAATCAAGGCCAGCCACAAATATCATCTGTCCTTGCTGTACAGCCAGTCTGGCTGCCAGTACGCCGACAGAACCAAGCGGTGGTACGTTCTGGATAGGCAACCCGGCGTTTGCGAGGCGGTCAAGAAAACCACTGTCCATCCACTGGCTTGAAACCAGGTTTTTTGGCCCTCCGATTATCCTGAAAGTTGCAGGATGAGCCGATATATCGGCAACCAGAGTCGGTTCCAGTCCTGACAGGGGAGTGAAGTCAGGTAGATTGTGTGCCTGGGCTTCCAGACAGACCACCTGATCAGGGAAAATTCCGGCCTGTACCAATGCTCCTGCTGCGGTATCCACGCTTATGATTGTCAACCACGAAGCATGCACTTTCAGCCATGGAAGAACCGTGTCCAGAGAGGGGCCTGCACCGCAAAGCATGACCGGTTTCCGGGATGGTATCGATGGAACCACCTGTTCCCACGGCAGGTTTGCCAGATTCGAGATGACATTCTTTACCCACAAGCGGCCAAGCCTTACCAGAGTCATCTGGTTCCGCCAGGCCAGGCGATTGTTCACTGTTATGGCTTTGACAAGGGCATCATATTCAAAGGCGTGCAGGTCCTTGCCTCCCGAAAGTCGTAGCTCTTTTACACGCCTGAACTTCCCGAATCTTGATGCCTCGGAGAGGATGGCTTCGGGCAGGGAGGTGTCAACCAGCCGGAAACGTGACGGATCCAGATTCAGACCGGTGAATGCCTTCATGGCAATGGGCAGCAGAGATGCTTCCAGTTCCACACAAAGCACAGCACTGGATGGAGGCAGCCTGCCAGCCAGTGATTCCAGGCCATGGCACAGGCAGGGGCTGATGAGAACATACAGAGTGTGCGGGTCAACAACTATGTCCAACGCTGCCTTTTCGGCTGTCAGACGTGGCTGGTAGCGGGAATACAACCATCTATCGCCAAAGCGTAAAGAAAAACCCCCTCCCGTTTCAACGAGCAGGGGGTTTGATTCAATCATGGCTCTGCTTAGTCACCGGAGGAAAAGGCCAGGGAGAAGGCTGTGAAGAAGTCGTCATTCAGCTTGGGGCTTTGCAGTATCGAGGCGGTAAGTTCCCTGCTCAGCCCATCCTGAACAATACTGGGATAGTAGGCTTCGATCAGACCAAGGGTACTGTCATCAGCAGAACGTATTTCCAGGACCCTTGCCACGACAACGGCATTGTCGAGTATCAGCGGTTCCGACACCTGGCCGGCTTCCAGGGAGAACACCGTCTTGAGGAAGGCTTCGTTGGTGTTTGCTCCGGACAACTCGGGGTTGGTCTGGGTATCAAGGGATTCCAGAAGTGCAAAATAACCAAGGTTGAAGGCGCCACCATAATTGAGCGGGAAGGCGTTGGTTTTTTTCACCGTGAGATTGCGGGCACTGGCGGCAGCATTGAAGTCAGCTACCGCTTCGGCAGAGAAATCCTTGGCCTGGGCTATGCTCCAGTCCTCGATACTGCCGCGTTCGAAGCGGTCCATATATTCTGTCGCGGTCCTGAGCAGGTCCTCCGAGGAGGTGTCTGCAGCAGTCGCCGCCTCATCTATCCGGTAAAAGGCCCAGGATCCAGCGACAGTCTCATATACTTTTGATACTTCGGCTGCAGGAAGTGCAAGCAGCTCGTCGGCCACAGCAGGATCCTTCAGGTCGTTCCTGAGTTCCCAGGCATATTGCCAGCCCATATCGCCACCCTTGGATGCAAAGGCGTCTTTGGAGTGGTTGCGTGCTGCTTCCTCGAAGGACAAGACACCGGAACGTACTCTGCCAAGGACTTCTTCTGCTTCCTTGGCGGTTGATGTAAGAGTGACCTTGGACAGCTTTATCCTCCGGAACTTGTCCGGGTTGGCTGTAGCAAATGAAAGCCGTTCGGAATCGGGGTAGGAGTCAAAAGGAAATGCAGCGAATTCGAGTGAGCGTTCATACTGGGCCATGGCTTTGATGAAGGCTTTTTCGGCAGAACTGGTTTCGACTGCTACAATATCGCCGACGTACCGCTGCTTCAACGTGGTTTCCCGTATTTCCTGACGCACAGCCAGCTTGAAGGCGTTGGATGCTTCCCTGAACTTGCGGCGGGAGAAGGCACCGTCTTCCACGAAGGCAGGATAGCGGGCCATCTGCTTGTCAAGGAACTCGTCGCTGACTGAAATTCCATTGCTATTTGCATAATCAAGGAGCCCGAAGTGGGTTGCCGTATTTTCAAAGGCCTGGCGCCATACCTGGAAGGCAAAGAACTGGTCTCCTGTATCCCGGTAGCCCTGCTGCTCAAGCTGATCCTTGGTGGCCTGCACCTGGGTGGCAAAATAACTACCCTGTGCAAAGGCTATGGGCTTGTTGTCCCAGCTGCCAAAATTGAGGCCATCGGAATCTCCAGCCCCGCCGCCCAGAGACGGTACAAGAACGAATGCGATGATCGTTATCACGAGGATTGCCACAGTCCCGAAATAGACGAAGGGATTGCTGTGGCGCTTTGAGGTCGAGCCACTATCCTGCTTGGGGTTTTTGTCGTTGTTGGATGCCATCGGATCCTTCCTGGATGCGTTGATATGATGAGCCGGAAACGGTTTATGGTAGAACCGGTGTTCGCCTGTCCGACGCAAAGCGCGAAAAAAGATACCACGGCGGTACCTGCGTGTCAATCGAAGTGCTCATGCTCACGTCGGGGTTGCCGGAGGTGTTGATGACCGTTCAGGGAACTTTTCCTGGATCAGTCCGTAGTCCGGGTTTCTGTCCAGAAGGCAAAGGCATTTTTCTGTCCATGCTTGATGCTGTACATGGCCGAATCCGCCTTGTTTATCAGATCTTCTATGTTGGTGCCATCATCCGGGTATATGGAGATTCCCATGGACAAGCCCAAGGAACAGTTGTAACCGGCAAACTCCAGTGGCAAGACCAGTTCCTCCAGCATCTTCATGGCTATGACCTCCATGTCGACTCTGTGCTTGATGTTGGTCATGGCGGCTATGAACTCGTCACCCCCAACCCTGGCTATGATGTCGGAAGCCCGGAGGATGCCCTTGATCCTCTCGGCCACCGCTATCAGGGCTGCATCTCCGGCCGCATGGCCATAGCGGTCATTAAGCGGTTTGAAATCATCAAGATCTATGAAGGCAACGGCTATCTTGGTTCCGGCACGGTGGGCGGTTTCCATGGATTTCTGCAGCAACTCGAAGAGCAGCCGGCGGTTCGGAAGGCCAGTCAGGGAATCGTGGTTGGCAAGATGGCTTATTTTGAGCGTCGCTCTTTCCAGACGCCGTTTTTCCTCCGACAGAGCCTTGTTGAGTTCCTCAACCCTGTCATGGATGATCGAATTCTCCACGGCTATGGACACATAGGGAGCAAGGGCTTCCAGCAGGTTCAGGTGGCTGGTTGTATAGGCAGCCACCCGGTAACTCTGCACCATGAGGGTCCCGATCAGATGGTCCTCCACCTTCAATGGCATGCACACAATTGACTGGCAAGGATTGCCCCTGACGCGGGGACGTTTTTCAAGATAGTCTGAATACTCTTCATCACTGTGCTGGATGAACAACGGTTTGCTGTTCCGGTAGGTCCAGGAGGTGTAACTGTCCATGGCCTCAACAGGAATCACCCGGTCACCCTTCTTGAGGCCGTCCTCGTAGAAGCGTCTGTATATCAGGGCCTTCCTGTCGGAGTCGTACAAGCTCACACCGAAAAAATCCATATCCATCAGCGGCTGCAATCGTTCGAAAAGGGTCTGGACCACGGTACCGTATTCGAGGCTGGCTGTTACCTTGCGTCCTATCTGGGAGATGGACATGATCTGCCGGTTGTATTCTTCAAGCTGAAGGGTTTTTTCCCTGAGCTCGGTGGTGCGAAGTCGGTAGATCTCGGCTTCCTGCTGCGCCTTGTCTATTTCTGCCTGGATCTGTATGTTCCGGATCTTGTGAGCCGTATCCTCGGTTTGCACCTCGGCTCTGTAATGGGAGAACTGCTTGTACAAATCCAGAGCCTCACGGTAATTACCCTGGGATTCATGGGCAGACGAGAGCAACTCGAACGAGCGGTACAGATTCGATTTTGAATTGACGGTTTTACATAATGCAGATGCCTGTTCCAGTTTCTCTATGGCCTGGACTGGATCGCCACGCCCGAGCGCTGCCGATCCAAGGCCGATCAGCACTATTGCCTTCTGACGGATATTATCAGTGCTGCCGACCAGTGCAAGGGCTTGCCCAAGATAAGCTTCAGCCTTATCGTAATCCCCTTCGGAGAGGTGTATCCTGCCCAGGGTCTCGAGGCAGTCTGTGGCTATAAGCAGGTTTTCTGCATTTTCAGCCATCAGATAGGCTTTCTGGACGAACTCCTTGGCCATGACCGAGTTGCCGAGGTCCAGAAAAGCCTTGCCGGTAGCCCACAGCACATTTGCCACAAGATCCGGAGGGGCATCTTTTGGCATCAACTCGTAGGTTCTTATCAGATAATCCAGGGCCTCTTTGGGATTGTCCAGATCAAGGCACAGTTCTCCGATATTGCTCATTGCCGCCAGTTCGCGCTCCAGCAAGCCAGCGCTTCTGGCGGTTTCCATGCTTTTGGTGTAGAATTCTATGGCCTTGTCCAGCCTGGACACTTCCTGGTAGTAGACTCCAAGACCATTCATGGCCTTGCAACTGCCTTCCGCATCTCCGAGGCCGGCGTAGATGTTCAGGGCCTCTACCAATCCTTGATACGCCGATGAAATATCACCGATGTAATAGGAACACCAACCTATGTTCAGTTGGGCATCTGCTTCACCTTTCCTGTATTTCAGTGCAAGAGCAGTCTTCAGGGCCTGTCTTGCGGTCTCAAGGGCAGTTTTCGGTGCGATGAGGGCTCCATCCCAGGCTTGTTTATTTGATTTATCAATAGTTTCGGTTGTCACTTCTGCCATTTTATCTGCTGTTCCCTGCTCTGCCAAAAAATGGCTATATTTCTTATGATGCTGGAAGTTTGTCATAGCATTTTACACGATGTACTTGTAAAATCAAGGCAATCATTCACGTTGACAGCGGATCAGGAGTATGTATGAGCATAATGACCAAAACCGGTGACGAAGGGCTTACTGATCTCTGGTCCGGAGAACGGGTCCGGAAAGATGATCTCCGGGTAGAGGCCTATGGAACCGTGGATGAACTGGATTCCGTGCTTGGTGAAGCCAAGCACTGGCTCAAACGTGACGACTGCCGGCGCATTGTGGAAGAAGTCCAGCGTGACCTGTTCCGTCTGGCAGGTGCCCTGGCCACCAGGACAGGACGGTACGTTGAGCCGATGGTTCCGGGAGACGAAGAGCGGATTGCAGGCTATGTGGATGCCTACGAGGCTGATCTGGGCCTCAAAGGATTCGTCATTCCTGGTTCCACTGTGCAATCAGCCAAGCTGGATGTGGCACGGACAGTTTGCAGGCGGGCCGAGAGACGGATTGTGAGTCTGGCCTGGGATGCCGAAGTACCTGATCCCATCCGCCGCTATGTGAACCGCCTTTCGGACCTGCTGTTCATATTGGCCAGAGCCGAGGAAGCAGCAGAAGGCAAGATAACCTACGCCAAGGCCTGAGCCGGGGAGTCCAGGTTCACCGGATTCAGTCTATGAGGTCTTCGTCACCTTCCAGAACCAGGTCTCCGGCTTCCCAGCGTCGCTTGAAATACTCAAGGAAGCTCCGCGTGGCTTTTTCTACTTCATCCCGCCGGACAGTTCCCATGATTTCATATTCCTCAAGGATGATGGTCCGTTTGCTCTGGGATACATTGGCAAGCAGTTTGTCCCTGAAGGTCTGACTCTTGCCTTTGAGGACCAGGGCAACATCCCTCTCGCTCATGTCGCGCAGGCCTTTCTGCACATCCCTGTCGCCAACGCGGTGTATATCATCGGCAGTGAAGAGCCTTTCCCGTATATCCCGTGAGAGTTCGGGATTGTCCTCTTCTATGCCAGAAAGTATGGAGTCTTCCAGACCGCCGCCGACATGCTTGAGTATCCCTGCCAGGACCGACGCTCCATCTATCTGATCACCACTCTCCTGCCTTCCGATACGGGCGATCCTGTCCCTGAGCACCGCTTCCACCCGTTCGATGATATCCGGCGCCATGCGGTCAAGCCTGGCTATCCTGCGCACTACATCGGTACGCGCTTCCTTGGGCAGTTCCGCGATGATGGAACTGGCAAGTTTTGGTTGCAGATGGGGTAGTATCATGGCCATGACCTGGGGAGATTCATCCTTGAGCAGGACTATGAGTTGCCTGGCATCAAAGTCATTCAGGAAGACGAAGGGCCGGTTGCTTTCGGGTACTGCCTTGCGCAGGACCTCTTTGGCCTTTTCTGCACCGAAAGCCGCCGCCAGCATCCTCTCGGCAATTTCGGCTCCACCTTCAAGGTTCGCTCCCTGGGTCTTGGCCAGCCAGCCGAACTCGGTAAGTATCTGGTTGGCTTCAGCGGTTTCTATGCGGTCTATCTTGGCTATCTCGCGGGATATTTTTTCTATCTCTGCAGGTTTGAAGTGCCTGATTACCTTTGCGGCTTCTTCCTGGCCAAGGAGCAGGAGGAATTTTGCTGCCTTTTCCGTACCGGAAACGCCGGTCTTGATGAATCGTTCTGAGGCCTCTGCGGCCTTGATGAGACCTTCCCGCGATCCTGTGTTGCCTGGCTGTCTGCCTTTTGTGGGGTGCTTCCCGGCAGAGGTGCCAGGGAGTGTACTTGCTTTGGCCTGGCTGTTCTCTGCAGCCGTCCCAGGGGCATCTTTCTTTGCTGCTGATGCTTCTGTAGGCCTGGAAGCAGTGCCATAAGCCTTGGCAAGCCTGTCTTTCATGTTCATGTTACCCTCATACTATATGCGAGTCGCCGGACGGTCAATCGAGAACTTGGGTTCTGTCTGCCTTCTTACTGGCCAGGTGCGGGTTTTTTTCTACCATACATGGACGCTTTGCTTCAGTACTTGTATATTATTTTTAAACCGGAGGG
>JAVEXH010000082.1:0-8984 GCA_034004175.1 Spirochaetia bacterium | reverse complement strand
TGTCCAGCAGGAACAGCAATACGGATCTGGGTCGCAGCGTCATGTGGGGCGCTCCTTCTCGTGGTCGTGGTTGCAGTGATCGGGCCCGTCCGGGAACCAGTGATCGGGAAGACCCTATCACTGGTCCGGAGCCGGGCTGGTGATTCAGACAGAAGGATCCTGGTTTACCTGATCTTCTGGATCTCGTCGTACAGTGCCAGATCCCAGTCCTTGGATATGTCCTTGGCCTCGTTCAGGTAGTAGTTTTTTGCATAGGCTGCAAAGGCTGCCTTGTCCGGGTTTTCTATAACCGTAAGACCTTCCTGCCTGAAGAAGTCCAGGATGCTGGCTTCGTTGTTCTGGTTGGTGGTGTCGCAGTGCTTGCGGGCAACCTCGAGGGCGGTCATGACCCACTCTTTCTGCCTGGCACTCAGGGACTGCCACTTCTTCTCGTTGATCGTAGGCCAGACAGAGTCAACCACGTGGTCGGTAAGCACGATGTACTTGGTCACCTCGTAGAACTTGGCGTTCTTGTCCGTGGGAAGCGGGTTGTCCTGGGCATCGACCACACCGGTCTTCAGGCCCATGTATACTTCTCCGAAAGCCATGGGGGTGGGATTAGCTCCAAGGGCTTTGCCCATGGCAATCCATGCCGGGCTGTTGGGAACGCGCATCTTGACGGTGCGCATCTGCTCGGGCTTGGTGACTGCGCCTGCTTTCTCGGTCAGGTTGAGCTGCCTGGTACCAAGATAGAAGGCCATGAGGGGCCGGATGCCGAGTTTGGCCGCGACCTTGTCAAACAGCTTTGCGCCGATGGGACCATTGAAGGTCTTGGTCATCTGGTTGTAGCTCTGGAAGGTAAAGGCCGCGCTGAACATGGACATCTCGGGCACATGCTGGGCTGTCCAGGATGCCGAACTGTACACCATGTCTATCTTGCCCTGCATGGCGGCATCGAAATCCGGTCCCTGGGCAAACAGGGAGCCGGAATCGTAGTTGTCAACGGTGATGTTGCCACCGGAGATCTTTTCCACTTCGGTCTTGAAAACCTGCATGGCCTGGGTGTGGGCATCCGCCGGTACACCGGCAGTGCTCCAGACCAGCTTGACTGGCTGGTCGACAACTGCCGGGGCTGCTTCCTGTACTCCGGTAGCGAAGGTGGTGCCGATTGCCACTGCCGCAAGCATTGCAATCAGAGCGATTTTCCTGAACATGGGTCCCTCCTGGAAATGTGTGTCTCCGAAACCGTCCATGTCCTGACTGTGCAGTCTGGACAGTTTCCCTGCTATGGTTACGCGGAACGATGCCGCGCCAACTCCCCCGGACTTCCAGTCTCCTGATCAGTTTTCCAGTATCCCTATTTCCTGTATCCCAGACGGCGCGAGACCTCTGCCGCAGCCCTGAGCACCGAAGGCACCATCCCCTCGATACGTTCCGGCGTATTGCGTTCTGCAGGACCGGAAAGGCTCAGGGATGCGAATACTTCGCCCTTTGCATTGTAGATGGGAGCCCCGACACAACGCAGGTGCTCCTCATGCTCCATATCGTCCACGGCAAAGCCGTCCCGGCGTATCCTGGCAACCTCGGCCATCAGCCGTTCTTCGTTGTCTATGGTGTTGGCTGTAATCCGCGCCAGGCCCTTTTCCCGGGCAATGCGGAGTATTTCCTTGTCCGGCTGGAAAGCCAGGATGGCCTTTCCTACAGAGGTACAGTACAAAGGGGCCCGTATGCCAATGACCGAGTAGGTGCGCAGCCGCCTGCGGGATTCCACACAATCCACGTACAGCACCTCGTCGTGATCCAGTACCGTCAAGTGGGTGGTCTCGTCGAATTCCTCGTTGAGGCCCTGCAGGAAAGGCTTTGCCAGCTGGCAGATATCCAGTTCCAGCTGGGCCCGGTAGCCTAGTTCCACCAGCTTGGTTCCCAGATGATACTTGCCGGTTCCGGCGTTCCGTTCTACAAAGCCTTCCATCGCCAGGGTTTCAAGAATGCCGTGGGCACTGCTCTTCGGCAGCTCGAGGGTCCGGGCTATCTCCGATATTCCCTGGTTGGGGCTGCCCGCGAGTTCCTCAAGAATCTGCATGGCCTTGAAGACCGTATTCACCATGAAACGACATCCTTCAATTTCCGATCGATGTTCATATATATGATATTAGTTCGTATATATGAACGAGTGTCATGATACCATGGGTTTTCCGGGCTGTCAAATTTTCTTTGTCCTGATTTCCTGCAGAAGGATGACGACACCGCTGGACCGGTCCATTTGCCTGATCCACCGGGCACATATATACTCAGGATATGAACGACCAACTGCAACAACTGCTCGAGCAGGAAGCCACCCTGCAATTTGCCAGCTTCAACGAGGACGATGCCTGGCAGCTCGGCTGCCTGTTTGTGGACAAGGCCCGGAAAGACAAGCTGGGCATTACCATCGATATCGCAACCAAGGACAAGGTGCTGTTCCATTACAGCTGCAAGGGTACCAACCCGGACAATGACCATTGGGTAAGCCGCAAGAAAGCCGCGGTGAACCGTTTTGGCCATAGCTCCTGGTACCTGGGCTTACGCCTCAAGGACCAGAAGACCGGCCTGGAAGAACGATATTATGTGTCCGAACGTGAATTTGCGGTGCACGGTGGCTGTTTTCCGATCATAGTGCGTGATACCGGCATCATCGGTACCGTCACCGTTTCAGGTCTTGCCCAGCAGGATGACCACGCTGTTGTGGTCGAGGTACTGAGCCAGTATCTGCAGCAGAAGGCAGGGAGCAAAGCATGAGTCTCAATCCTGTCATTGCGTCGTTGGGCCGAAGGCTCCGGCTTGCCATCATCGGCGGAGGCGAGGGCTCATTCATAGGTCCCATGCATCGTCTGGCGGCCCGCTTCGACGACCGGTACGAGACTGTGTGTGGCATCATGTCGTCAAAACCTGAAAAAGCCCGGATGGCAGGGCAGGAAGCCGGATTCGCAGCCGACCGTATCTACGGCACAGTGGCAGAAATGCTGGCTACCGAGGCCGTCCGGCCTGATGGTGTCGATGTGGTGGCCATAATGACACCCAACGACAGCCACTTCGAATACGCCATGGCAGCCCTGGATGCCGGCTTCGATGTGATCTGCGACAAACCCATGACCAATACACTCGAAGAAGCCAGACAGCTGCATGCCAAGGTGCGGGAGAGCGGCCTGGTCTTCTGCCTTACCCACAATTACACCGGGTATCCCATGGTCAGGCAGGCCAGGGCTATGGTGCAGGCCGGCCAGCTCGGCGAAATACGTTTGGTGCAGGTGGAGTATGTGCAGGGTGGACGGGCCGTGAACCCTCCGGGAGTCAGCCTGAGTGCTGGCATCGACCTTTCGAAACCGAGGATGTGGAAGTTTGACCCCACCCGGGGGGGGCCGTCCCTGGTGATGGGGGATATAGGTACCCATGCCCACAACCTGCTCCGGTTTGTGACCGGACTTGAAGTGGCTGAAGTGGCCGCGGAAGTGGGGCATATTGTTCCGGACAGGGCGGTGGACGATTATGCCGGAGCCATGCTCAGGCTTTCGAATGGTGCCCGGGGCAGTTTCTGGGTGACCCAGGCCGCGGCGGGGGTGGAAAACTGCCTGCGCATCCGGGTAAGCGGTTCCAAAGGCAGCCTTGAATGGATGCAGGAAGTGCCCCAGAGGCTGGACTACAAGCCACTTGGAGCTCCCGCTGAGGTAATGACGCCCCGGGGACCGGGCGTTCTGCCCCTTGCGGCACGGTCTTCCCGTATTGTTGCCGGGCATCCCGAAGGTTTTCCGACCAGTTTTGCCAACCTGTATTCCGACGCCGCCGAAGCCATAGCCGGCAGACGTTCCGGTAGCACGGTGGATCCACTGGCTTTGCATTTTCCCACTGCCCTGGATGGGCTGAAGGGAGTGGAATTTGTGGCCAAGGTGATTGAATCAAGCACATCGAACGGGGCCTGGGTGCGACTGGGTGAAGAATGAATAATGAAGAATGAAGAATGTGAAGAATGTGAAGAATGTGAAGAGAAAAATGCCGCGTCAGGGAATCCCGGCGCGGCTCTGTTTTTGTGGGCTGCTATCTGGCAGTCGGCTTATTTGATCTTCGGAATGGTCGGTTTGAAGCTGGTGTAGTCAGGCGCATTGATGCCGGCTGGGAAGTCCTTCTTGTCAAAGCGCAGCCAGGTCTGGTTGCGGCCGATGAAGGCTATCTTGCCACGGACGATCAGCTTGCCGCCATCCAGCCAGATTTCGCTGGCATAGATCTTGGGCTTGTTGGTCTCGCTTCCGGGATCCATGATGGAGCCATTGCGCCAGATCTTCTTGCCTGCGTCCCAGGTGAGGTCCCAGATCATGTCCAGACCGGCGAAGGGCGGGTTGCCTGCCAGGAACGGTGAGCGAACCTTCTGGCGGTAGATATCATCCTTTATGGTGCTGCCATCATCTTCGTATGACATTATTACCCGGCCGTACAGCTTGCCCTGAAGGGTGTACAGGGCTATTACAGACTTTGCCTTGCCTGTCTCGTCGTCGATGGTCTTCCAGAAGCCGGTGACGTCCTGCTGGGCAGCAGCCATGCTGGTAAACAGCAACAACATAACCAATCCGATCGCAAGTTTCTTCATGTGCATGATCCTCCTTGAACTAGCTGACAGATGCACTGGAAGTGTCGCATAAAACCCTGCGGCGCGCAAACATTATTTGCTTTTGGCAACCTTGGCTGCCGTGCGCTTCGCTTTGTTGTCAACCGCAGTCTCAAGCGCCGCAAGTCCCCCTGATAGATCGGGCAGGATGTGGTCCGCGCCTGCCTCAAGCAGCTTGGATGCGGCAAAGGTGGTGGACAGGCCGACGCAGAGGCAACCAGCCGCCTTGGCCGCCAGCACACCTTCGGTGGCATCCTCTATCACCAGGCAGTCTTCAGGGGTCATACCCACCCGCCTGGCTGCCTCCAGGTAGATGTCCGGGTAGGGTTTCTTGCGGTTCACATCGTTGCCGCAGACCAGGCTGTCGAAGTCTTCTTCCTGCAACCCTATGGCTTCAAGGTTGGCATCAAGCTTGACCCTGTCAGCGCTGGTGGCGGTGGCGGATTTGATGCCGGCTTCCCGGAGCATGCGTACAAGCTCAACCGCCCCGGGAACAGCCTGCACGCGACCCCGGATAACCTCGAAGTACAGCTCGTAGGTGCGCTTCTTGGCTGCGGCAACATCTATCTGCAGGCCATGGGCCTCGGCGACCCCGCCGAGATAGCGGGCCTCACCGGTGCCAATGAATGGAGTGAATTCCGCCGGATCTACAGCGGTGCCATACAGTTCGGCAAACATGCAGGATGCGGCCTCGGCTATGAAGGGCTCGGAGTCTACCAGGACACCGTCTACGTCGAAGAGTATGGCTTTGAATGAGTGCATAGGTTTCCTTTCAGGATCTTGGGGGCATGGTACCTTTATTTTGTGACTCCAGGCAAGATGAGTGATTAAAAATATCGTGGACTCTTCCTGCTGGCTTGAATATGCCTGTAATCATTGGACCCAGGATGGTCTGCTTCTGGACCTCCGGGACGGTTGGCTGGGTGGACACGCTTTCGCGCGGGCTGGCGGGTAACGCTGTGTCTTGGTTTGTTGTCATAGGTGCCTCCTGATAGAGATGGGTTCTCAACTATGAGTAGACGCAGTAGGCACGAGTATGTATTAAACATATCAACTCTTAGAAATTGACTCATTCGAAAGTTCTTTTTGACAGTTTCTGCTTATTATTATAGAATACAAGCATGCTAGACTCCGCAGATAATATCCTCACACTTCATGAACTTGCTGCCTACCTCAAGATTCCCGAATCCACCCTTTATAAAATTGCCAGGGAGGGTGGAGTTCCAGCCCAGAAGATAGGGAAGCATTGGAGATTCAACAAGAAAGCAATCGATTCGTGGATTGCCAATGGAAAAGAAACTAATACTCAATAAACGAGGAATCTGATGAAGACAGTCAAAGACTTATGCAGCATCCAGGAAAATGCCCTCAATATCAATGTCAGTGACCAGATAGAACAACTGGATCAGCTTATCAATGACCAAGGCAACGGAACAGCGTTCTTTGAGAAAACCTTCATAACTGAAGGTATGAAGACCATGTTGACTGAAGGCATAGCACGTCTTGCTGGAAAATCATCTCAGGCTCTTTTCCATCTGAAACAAGCCATGGGTGGCGGTAAAACCCACCTATTGGTAGGTTTTGGCTTACTGGCCAGCCAACCTGAATTGCGTCGAACCTACATACCGCATATAACACATTACGGTGCATTCAACACTGCAAAAATTGCCGCGTTCAATGGCAGAAACACACCAAACCAGTATTTTTGGGGTCTGATAGCCGAACAGCTTGGGAAACCACAGCTGTTCCGGCAGTTTTGGGAAGGTGGGCCAAAGGCACCCGATGAATCCCATTGGCTTGAACTATTCGAAGGTCCAGACCCAGTTCTTGTACTTTTGGATGAAATGCCACCCTATTTTGAAATTCTCAATACTCAGCAAATCGGAAAGGGAACGGTTGCGGATATCGCGACCAGAGCGCTGGCCAATTTGTTTTCTGCTGCAGGCAAGAAAAGCAATGTGTGCGTTGTGGTTTCAGATTTAACTGCTGCATATCAGTCCGGGGGAGCGGGAATCAATCATGCCCTGGAAAATGCCCGGCAGGAACTTGGACGTGGGGAGCGGACAATTACCCCGGTCGATCTTGCAGGTAATGAAATCTATGATATCCTACGCAAGCGCTTGTTTAAAGGTATGCCTGGGAAGCATGCAATCGACGAAATTGCTGCTGCCTTTGGCAAGGCCATTTCTGAAGCCAGTCGAGCCAAGGTAATTGGTCGTGCGGCAGAAGCCATAGCGGATGAGATCAGCCAGACCTATCCCTTCCATCCGCGGCTGAAGAACCTTATTGCCCTTTTCAAGGAAAATGAACATTTTCGACAAACCCGGGGACTCATGGAATTGGTTTCCCGTCTTCTGCGTAGTGTCTGGGAGCGGGAAGCCAACGATGTGTACCTGATTGGTCCCCAGCATTTTGATTTATCGATAGCGGATGTCCGGGATAAACTTGCAGGCATTTCCGGTATGGGAGACGTGATAGCCAAAGACTTGTGGGATGCCAATGGATCCGCCCATTGTCAGGTTATAGATGTCGAGACACAGAATGATTGCGCTCGCTATGCTGCGAACATCATTTTTACTTCCAGCCTCTCCACTGCACACAACGCAGTAAAAGGCCTGACCTCGGAAGAAATCCTGGAATGCAGCTTAAGCCCGTATCAGGACGCGGCGGGCATTACCACAGCCCTGGAGCAACTGGATTTAAAAGCCTGGTACCTGCATCATGCACCTGATGGAAAGTACTACTTTGACCGGCAGGAGAATCTGACCAAGCTATTGCAGGATCTGGCAGAAAAAGCACCGCAGCCAAAAGTGGAAGAAGTTATCAATACCCGCCTGAACCAACTCTTTGCCCCCAGCCGAAAGGTTGCGTACGAAGATCTTTTACCATTGCCGAGCCTTTCAGAAATCGAGGAGCAGATTCGCAAGAAGCGAACCCTTGTCATCTTGCCGCCAGAGGGGCAAATCCCTTCTACAAATCTGGAGAAGTTTTTTCAGAGCATTCAAGCCAAAAACAATCTTTTGGTGCTCACCGGCGAGCGTTCCCTTATGGACAGTCTGGATGCGAAAGCACGTTTTGCTTTTGCATCCATGAAGGCAGCAGATACACGGATTCCCAAGGGGCATCCACAGCGGGATGAGCTGGATAAAAAACAGGAACAGTATTCCGCCGATTTGACCGTGGCCATCCTGAATGCTTTTGACAAGATCGTGTTTCCCACCCAACGACCTGGACAGCCCGCAAAATTGGTCAGCAAGCCCTTGTCCCAGACCTGGGATCAAAAGAAACAGTACAATGGTGAGGAGCAGATTGAAAATACACTGGCCACAGATCCCCTGAAGCTGTATCGGGATGTGCAGACCAGCTTTGATGCAATCCGTGACAAGGCCCAGGATCTCCTGTGGCCTCATGGAACCGATGATGCGCGATGGTCGGATGTGAAAGAGCGGGCTACCCAGGAGCCAGGGATGCCATGGCTCCCGCCAGGGAATTCCGGCTTGGAACAAGTCAAGGCTCTGGCCTTGAGTCGTGGAATCTGGGAAGACTTGGGTAACGGCTATTTTTCAAAGCGTCCTAAACCCAAGCAGACCAGCCTTGCAATCAGTCAGGAAACCGATCCCGACGACCAAGGCCTGGTGCGTCTCAGACTTTCACCACAATACGCAGGACCATCGCCACGGGTACATTACCAGGAAGAGGGCCCTGTCAGCACCGGAAGTCCGGTTGTAGAGGATTCGAATTTCTCCACCAAAGCGCTCTGGGTCGAGTTTTTAGTAGTCGATACCACTGGACAACACCAGCAAGGTCCGGCAATTAAGTGGAAAAACCAGTTGGTGCTGCGGCATAGGCTGATCGACAGTACCAACCCCCGGCGAATCGAACTCTACATTGCTCCAAGGGGCGAACTCTGGTACACCCTTGATGGCTCGGAGGCACGAAATGGTACACCATATAATGACGGCTTCACCATCGGAGATGAAGCTGCTCGACTGATGGTGTTTGGCAAAGCAGATGCTCTGGAAGTAAAAGAACACTTCCCTATTCCAGCCAAGGCGGCTGGACCCGACAAGCCAATCCAGATAGATGAAAACAAGGCAGCTACCATACAACGCAGTACCCAGTTCAAGCTGGATTCCCGGGCAAAGACATTCGAAATGCTTGAACTGGGAAAAACCATACAGCTCGTTTTGACTGGGCTACATCTGTCTGTAGGTTCTGGCCCTTCTGCAATAACCCTGACCATTGCAAACAGGGAAGTAGGAGCCGCGTATCTCCTGGCAGTACTGAACGCTATTACCGAAGCTGATTCCATTGCGCCGTCAGAACCCATCGCACTGGGATTCAAGAAAGCAATCTTCCGTTCTGGTAA
>JAVEXH010000081.1:0-8987 GCA_034004175.1 Spirochaetia bacterium | reverse complement strand
TGGATGCGATTGTCGGCCTGTTTCCCGAGGACCAGTCCTTCCTGGCCGCCCATCCGGATGCCCTGCGGGTCTGGAACAAGGTGGATTCGCCGAGGGCTCTTCCTGCACCCCCGGGTTGGCTGGCTGTATCTGCTGAAACCGGTGCTGGCGAACCAGCTCTTATTGCGGCTATCAAGGCTGCCTTGCTTGGCCATGAGGGTGCTGCCGGTACCGTCATGACCGATGTTGCCATGACCGGGCCTGCAGGAGCCGGCGCATCTGGAACCGGACCCATATCGACCCTTGGCCATCCGGTGACACGGATCTCCAGCGCCCGCCAGAAGGTTGCCCTGACCCGGGCTGCCGATGCCCTCGGCGACGCCCAGGAGGCTATTCGGGCTGGAGAGTCTCTGGACATGGTGGCTGTGGATCTTTCCGCGGCCCTGTCGGCCCTGGGAGAGATCACTGGTGAGACCACCCCGGAAGACATACTGGATAGCCTCTTTTCAAATTTCTGCGTGGGCAAATAGTAGGTATATAGAAGGATTACGACATAATCGTCATCGGTGGCGGCCATGCCGGCATCGAGGCTTCACTGGCTGGCGCACGGCTGGGCATGAAGACCCTCCTGATTACCCAGGATCCCGATGCCATCGGCCGCCTGTCATGCAACCCCGCCATCGGCGGCCTGTCAAAGGGCAACCTGGTGCGGGAGGTGGATGCCCTCGGTGGCCAGATGGGTCTCCTGGCAGATGCCACCATGATACAGTGGCGGCTCCTGAACCGGTCCCGCGGTCCGGCAGTGCAGGCTCCTCGTTCCCAGGCTGACAAGTCGGCCTATGCTGCACAGGCCCGCAAGGCAGTGGAAGACCAGCCAGGGCTGAAGGTCTTCATGGATACCGTGGTCGACCTTATCCTGTCTGCAGACAGAAAGAGAGTGGAGGGCGTTGTTACTGGCAGGGGCAACCGGATCGGTGCCAGGGCTGTGGTGTTGTGCAGTGGAACCTTTATGGAAGGAACAGTGTTCATAGGTCAGTGGCGAGCCCGTTCGGGCAGGCTGGGCGAACCGGCTGCCCTTGGCCTTGGCGACAGCCTGCGGACCTTGGGCTTCCCGGTGGGCAGGATGAAGACCGGCACCCCGGCCAGGATCAAGGCCGGTTCCGTGGACCTGGATGCCCTGGAAGCCCAGCCTGGTGATCCTGATCCTGCACCTTTCTCGTTCATGAATGACGCAGTGGACCGGCCATCCCTTCCCTGCCACATAACCTGGACCAACGATCAGACCCACGACATAATCCGGGCAAACATGCACCTTTCTCCCCTGTATTCCGGCGAGATTGTTGGACGGGGTCCACGGTATTGCCCCAGCATAGAAGACAAGGTTGTCCGTTTCCCGGATCGGGAGCGCCACCAGATCTTCGTTGAACCCGAAGGCCTGCATACTGATGAGCTGTACCTCAACGGTCTCTCTTCGTCCCTGCCTGAGGAAGTGCAGGTAGACTTCATACATACCATGCATGGCTTTTCCCAGGCCCACATCGTACGGCCCGGCTATGCAGTTGAATATGATTCCGTAGATCCCACGGATCTCTATCCAACCCTGGAATCAAAACGACTGGCTGGGTTTTACCTGGCCGGCCAGACCAACGGTACTTCAGGTTACGAGGAAGCCGCCGCCCAGGGGTTGGTGGCCGGCATGAATGCCGCGCTTGCACTGTCCGGTGGGCAACCGGTGATCTTCTCCCGGGCAGACAGTTATATCGGGGTGCTGGTTGACGACCTGGTGACCATTGGCACCAAGGAACCATACCGCATGTTCACCAGCCGGGCAGAGCGCCGCCTGTCCCTGCGGCACGATACGGCTGACCGTCGCCTCACACCGATCGGCATCCGTGCCGGACTGGTCGACCCGGAGCGCCGTGGACGTTTTGAACGCAAGCTGGAAGGCCTTGAGGCCATCAGGGAGCTTCTGCAGGCCCGCAGGATAGCCGCTTCGGACGCCTCCCTGCATGCGGTTCTGGCTCCCCATGTGGGCGAGGGGCTGGACCGGGCTCTGCGTGACCCGGCGGTGGCCGCCCTTGGCGCGCTGGTCCTTGAACCGGCTCTGGCCGGCTTTCCTGCGGAGTGGCTGGAGGGTCTCTCTCTTGATCTCCGTTATGAAGGATATATTGCCAAGGAAGACCGTCTGTCTGCCCGGCTGGGCAAGATGGACCGCACCCGATTGCCTGCTGATCTGGACTACAAGGCGGTTGTGGGCCTGTCTACGGAGTCCGCTGAAAAGCTGGCCCAGGCCAGGCCGCTGACCCTTGGCCAGGCCTCTCGCGTGCCGGGAGTCAGACCTTCTGATATAGCACTTCTGGCTGTCAGGCTTGGTGCCAGGAGCTGATTTTGCTCCTGTTTGGCGACGAGAGGTGCAAATATCTGAAATACGTCCATTTCAGCGCAATGATTATTAAAAAAATCGTTAACTAGCACTCTTGACCATTGAAACGAAATAACCGGCACGATATTATACGCGTGCTTCTGGAACGCCATCAAAATCAGCGCCAGTCTTCCCTTTTTACGGCGTTGTGTCTGGATACCATGCGAGGTTGCATAGAATGAAATCACTCGGCATCAACATCGGCTCTTCGAGTCTTAAAATCGTCCTTGCGGAGGATGGCCGGCCGGTCTGGTCGTCTTTGGCTCCCCATGAGGGAGACTTCTCGGCGGTTGTGCATTCACTTCTGGCCGAGGCCAGGGTGCCTGAAGGCACCCCGGTGCTGGTCACCGGCAATGAAGGCCGTTTCATGTTCGATGCAGCCGGAACCCTGGAACCGCTCTGCGTAGAGGCTGCCCTGGGAGCTCTTGGCTACAAGGCCGACGCGGTTGTCAGCATGGGCGGCGAGGATCTCATTGTCTATTCCCTCGATGCAAACGGTAAAATCGTCAACAACTTCTCGGGCAACAAGTGTGCCTCCGGTACCGGTGAGTTCCTCAAGCAGCAACTCGCCCGTATGGACCTTACCCTGGCAGACATCGACAAGGTGCCTGACACCGCCAAGGTACTGTCGTTGTCCACACGGTGCTCGGTGTTCATGAAGAGCGACTGCACCCACCGCCTGAACAAGCGGGAGGCCACCAAGGACGATATTGTTCTATCCCTTTCGGATGTCATGGCCATGAAGGTGGTAGATTTCCTGAAACGGGCCAAGATCACCAAGGGCACGGTGGTACTTACCGGTGGCGTTACGCTGAACCGCCACATCGTCAGGTTCATCCGTGACAAGGCTCCTGAAATCGAGTTCATAGTACCCGAGACTGCCTCGGTCTTCGAAGCCTTCGGTGCTGCTGTCCTGGCGGCCCAGTCCGGTTCGCCCCTGCCACATGCCGACAAGCTCCTGCGCCCCAATGTGGTCCGTTTCGATACCCTGCAGGACCTGAAGAAGTGGCGCAGCAAGGTGAAGTTCTTCGATTCATCCGAAGGCGTTGCCGTGGCCGGCAGGGAATACATCCTGGGTGTCGATGGCGGATCCACCACCACCAAGGCTTGCCTGGTGGATGCCGAAACCGACGAGGTGGTTGCCAGCCACTACGGCCGCACCCACGGTGACCCCGTCAAGGCCCTCAAGGAATGCATCAGCATCATCCGCCGCAAGGTGGCCGTAGATCTGGCTGCCGCCGGCACTCCCGATGAAGAGATAAAAGTAAGCCTGGTGGCCACCACCGGTTCTTCACGCGAGATCCTGGGCGTGTTCCTGGAGACCCCCGGAGTCTACAATGAGATAATTGCCCATTCAGTGGGCACCACCTACTTCGATCCGGGTGTGGAGACCATCTTCGAGATCGGCGGCCAGGACGCCAAGTACGTGCTGCTCAAGAATGGCGTGCCCATAGATTACGCCATGAACGAAGCCTGCTCCGCCGGTACCGGCAGCTTCCTCGAGGAATCGTCTTCCGGAGACCTGTCCATCCATAGTGCCAAGGATATCGGCCCCATTGCCCTGAAGGGGGATGCACCCCTGAAGTTCGGCGAGCACTGCTCGGCCTTCATCAACTCGGACATCCGCAAGGCTGTCCAGCAGGGTGCATCCAAAGAGAACATAACCGCCGGCATCGTAGTGTCCATAGTGGCCAACTACCTCAACCGTGTGGTGGGCAACCGTACCATAGGCAGCAAGGTCTTCCTGCAGGGCGGGGTGGCCAAGAACGAAGCGGTACCCCTGGCCTTTGCCATGATGCTGGACAAGGAGATACTCGTACCCCCCTCGCCCGAGCTCATGGGCTGTTTCGGCGTAGCCCTCCTGGCCAAGCGCAAGCGGGCAGATGGGTTGCTGGACAGCATGAATGTAGACCTTGCATCCATGCAGGAGCGCGAAATAGTCTATGACCGGGTCTTCACCTGCCGGTCCTGCGAGAACTACTGTTCGATACAGGTCCTGAAAGTGAATGGTCACCCCTACATGTTCGGCGGCAGGTGCAACAAGTACACCAACATGCGCAAAGCCGTAAAAGACGTGCCGGTCTTCGATTATGTCGAGAAGCGCCAGAAGATGATATTCGAGGAGTACGCTCCTGACCCGGCCACCCTCAAACCCCGGCGTGAATACATGGTAGGCATACCCCGGGCTTTCTCGGTGCATACCCTGTATCCCCTGTATTCATGGTTCTTCCATGAACTGGGCATAAAGACCTTCCTGTCCACCGAAGTGGCCCATGCTGGTGTGGCCCGGGCGGAGAGCACCTACTGTTTCCCTGCCGAGATTGCCCATGGCACCGTCCAGGATTGTATCGACAAGGGTGCCGACTATGTGCTTCTGCCACATTTCCGTGACATGCCCAGCTATGAAGATGATGTGCATGCCAACTTCTGTCCCATCACCCAGGGCTTGCCTTACTACATAAAGAAGGCTTTCCCCGATATCGACCAGAACCGCCTGTTGCCTCTGGTTGTCAGCTTCAAATACGGTGAACAGAAAGCCCTTGAGCACTTTGTGGACTTTGCCGCCCTCCTGGACATAGGCGAGGCCGAAACCAGACGTGCTTTCGAGCGGGCTCTGGCAAAACAACAGGAGTTCTTCGTCGCTGCCCGCAAGCTGGGTGAAGACGCCATGGCAGAGGCCCGCAAGGCGGACAGGCCGGTGATTGCCATCCTTGGCAGGCCGTACAACGCCTTTACCCCTGAAGCCAACATGGGCATACCCCGGAAGTTCACCACCCGTGGCTACTCCGTAATTCCCTTTGACATCCTGCCCTTCGAGGCAGAGAAGATCTTCCCCAATATGTACTGGTATTACGGCCAGCAGGACATGAAGGCAGCCACCTTCCTCAAGGACGAGGAAAATGTCTACGTAACCTTCATAACCAACTTTTCCTGTGCCCCCGATTCCTTCCTGCTTCACTATCTCAAGTGGACCATGGGACAGAAGCCTTTCCTGGTGCTTGAACTGGACTCCCACTCTGCGGATGCCGGCATAGACACCCGGGTGGAGGCTTTCCTGGATATCATCGATGGTTACCGGGCCAAGAAGTTCGAGATCGAAGCCGAGCGCTACGACAACGGCTGGAAGTTCGAGCACGGTGGCGGCCAGGACCTCAGGGTAATAAACCGCAAGACCGGCGAGCGCGTGGAAGTACGCAACAACAAGCGCGTGAAGATGCTCCTGTCCAATATGGGCAACATTTCTACCGAGTTCATGGCTGCCAGTCTGCGCGGTGTGGGCCTGAACGCCGAGGCCATGCCCCTGGCCACCAGCAAGACCATCCAGGTGGCCCGGTCCCACGCTTCGGGCAAGGAATGTGTGCCGAGCCATCTTGTCCTTGGTGCAGCCCTTCAGTACTTCGCATCTGAAAAATACCGCAAGGATGAACTGTACCTGCTCTTCGTGCCCATAACCACCGGCCCCTGCCGCACGGGCCAGTATTTTGTCTACTACGAAAACCTGTTCCGCGACCTGCGCCTGGAGAATGTCGTGGTCTTTACCCTGTCGGCAGACAATTCCTACACCGAACTTGGCCCGCGCTTTGCCAAGGACATGTGGAAGGGCCTGGTAATAACCGACTATATGAAGGACATCCAGACTTCCCTCAAGGCCACTGCAGAAGACCCTGTCAAGGCACTTGAAACCTTCGGCACGTCCTGGTACGCCATGATGGAGACTGTGGAAAAGCATCCCGATTCAGTCTGGGACGAGATGCGCCGCATCGTGGCGGATGTACGGAAAATTCCCCTCAAGCGCCGTCTGGCAGACTGTCCAAAGGTGCTTGTCGTGGGTGAGATCTATGTACGCCGGGATGACTTCGCTGTAGGCGAGCTCATCGACCTGATGAGCGAGCGCGGCATTGCCGTGAAGGTCTCCGGCATAGGCGAGTGGATCCACTATCTGGATTTCGTTCGGGAGTACAACCTTATCAAGCGTATCAAACTCCTCCCGCCGCTCCTGCGCTGGGTATCCAAGCCGGCTTTTGAACTCCTGAAACTCCGCATCGAGGGCTGGTGGAAGCACGCAGTGGAGAAAAAGGTAAAGAACATACTCGGCGAAACCGAACTCATCCCCATTGCGCCGCATGACATGAAGCAGATCATGGGCAATACCGAGAAGCATTTCGTCAGCCATGAACTGAATTCCGAGATAGCTGTTTCCACCGGTGTGGCCGCCACCGCCATGCAGGATGGCTTCTCCGGCATCGTGAATATCTCGCCCTTTGCCTGCCTGATCGGCCGGGTGATAGAAGGCCTGTTTACCCCCTGGGCCAGGGACCACAACTACCCGGCCCTCTCGGTTGAAGTCGATGGAAACCTCCTGCCGCCCAATATCGTGAACAAGCTGAATATCTTCATGGTGAACGTCCTGCGTTTCCGGGGCTCAGGCGACCTGTCCGGTCTCATCGATCCCCGTGAATATACTGGTGGAACCGCTGCCAGTACCGCAGGCACGGATATCTCCGATTACCAGTCCCGGGAATACGAACCAGTCGGCTCGGTGTGCTCTGGCGGCGACTGTAGTGGTTGTTCGGGAGGGTGTTCGTAACAGGGCTGCTATCTGCCGGAAACCGATATCGGGGCGATGCGCATGGAGCTGAAGACACCATGCACATCGCCCTGTTTTACATGCAGCATCAACTTTGTACCTTAGCTTCGTGCAGGCCTGCATTGCATGTTGCCTCTGTATACCCTATCCTTGACATGACTAAAACTGAAGTATCCGGCAATCCTGTCGCCCCCCTGGCGGGGCGGAATTCCAGCCTTCTGGCGGTTAACCATGAAGATCATCACCCATACCGTAAAACCAAAGATACCCGAAGCCCTGGCCCCATTGGAGGAGATGGCCCACAACCTGTGGATCTCCTGGAACTTCGACGCGATCATGCTGTTCATCCGCCTGGATTACGACACGTGGTCCCACTCCAACCAGAACCCCGCCAAGATGCTGGGCATGGTTCCCCAGCCCCGTTTCGACGAACTGGCGGTGGATGATTCCTTCCTGGCGGCCCTCAAGGAGGTCTATGCCAGCTTCCAGGCTTACAAGTCCGGCCAGGCCTGGTACAAGGGCAGCTACGAAGATTCAGTGGCGTACTTCTCCATGGAATATGGTATGGATACCTCACTGCCCATCTATTCCGGAGGCCTGGGCATCCTGTCCGGCGACCACATGAAGACCAGTTCCGACATGGCCCTGCCTCTGGTTGGTGTCGGCCTCCTGTACCGGCAGGGTTACTTCAGGCAGTACCTGAATGCCGATGGCTACCAGCAGGAAGAGTATCCGGAGAACGACTGGTACAACATGCCGGTGCGCCGCTGTGACAACGCCAAGGGCGAACCGGTGAAGATTGCTGTGGAAATGGCCGGGGAGCACGTGGTGGCCCAGGTCTGGGAAGTAAAGGTCGGTCGTTCGTCACTGTATCTTCTGGATACCAATATCGACGAGAACACACCGTCCAATCGTCTCATCACTGCCACCCTGTATGGCGGCGACAAGGAAAACAGGATACGGCAGGAACTGCTGCTCGGTGTGGGTGGGATCCGGGCCCTACGGGCTGTGGGTGTGAATCCGGTGGTTACCCATATGAACGAGGGGCATGCAGCCTTCCTGGCTCTGGAACGTATCCGCGAGATCATGGCTGACCAGGGCTTTACCTTCAGCCAGGCTGCCCAGGCTGTCTGGCCTACCAACATCTTTACCACCCATACGCCGGTTCCAGCCGGCAACGAACGCTTCAGTATAGAGCTCATAGAGAAATATTTCCGGAGCTGGAGCCACGACCTTGCCCTGGACTGGAAGGCGTTCCTTGCCCTGGGACGCGAGCGTCCGGATGATGATTCCGAACCCTTCTGCATGACCATCCTGGCCCTCAAATTGTCGGCCTATGCCAATGCCGTGGCTAAACTGCATGGTGTGGTATCCCGGGACATGTGGCAGAACCTCTGGCCGGGGCTGAGCAAGGATGAAGTGCCCATAGGGCATGTAACCAATGGTGTGCATCCCCGCACCTGGATTTCCAACACCCTGCTTGAATTGCTGGACCGGTATTTCGGTCCCCGCTTTGCCGAGGAACCCACCAATCTGGCCATCTGGGACCGCATAGAACGCATCAGCGACGAGGAACTGTGGCGTACCCATGAACGCCGCCGTGAACGCCTGGTTGTCTTTGCCCGGGACCGCCTCAGGGTACAGATGCGCCGCATGGGCGTATCAGAGAAAGGCCTGGTGCGCGCCAATGATGCCCTGTCGCCCTACGCCCTCACCATCAGTTTTGCCAGACGCTTTGCCACCTACAAACGTGGCAATCTGCTTCTGTCAGACCCCGACCGCCTCCTCCGTCTGCTGTCCGACGTGCACCGGCCAATACAGATCATTTTTGCCGGCAAAGCGCATCCCCATGACATGCCCGGCAAGGAAATTATCAAGGAACTGGTCCATTTCTCCCGCCGTGATGACGTGCAGAGCCGCATCATTTTCCTCGAGAACTATGACATGACCATGGCCAGATATCTGACCAGCGGTTCCGATGTATGGCTCAATACCCCG
>JAVEXH010000080.1:0-9020 GCA_034004175.1 Spirochaetia bacterium | reverse complement strand
GAGCAACTCGATCATGTCGGGATCGTCCTCGATGATCATGATTCGACGCTTGCCGGTCCTGGCTTCTTCTGTCCTGTCCGCACCCATGTCCGCGTCTCCTTCGCGCCTCCTGACTGGCGGGGCACTGCCTGGCGGGCCTGACCTCGCTCACTTGCGGGCCCGTGGCCCCGAGTATAACACAGGCTCCGCATCGAGGCAACTCCTGGTCCCTTCGTTTTCTACCGGCATCTGTCGAGAGGTCCACCCGGGCGCGCCACTGTCGCCCGTCAACTTGTCAAATACTGCGGGGTAGGGTATAATGCCCAATGGTTTCGGGGCGTAGCGCAGATCGGCTAGCGCGCACGGTTCGGGTCCGTGAGGTCGGAGGTTCAAATCCTCTCGCCCCGACTAGAGACCGCATGGATAGGCCATTTGGGCATCCATGCGGTCTCTGGTTTGTAGTTATGTAGACCTCTGTCCAACCTCAGACCCCATGGATCCCACTCAAGATCCCCGGTTTCCAGCCATGAGGTCTCCGGTTCAACTGAGGGTAGCTGCCGGTTTCGCCACCCCTTTGGCAAGTTCTACGCCTTGCAGCAGCCGTTGACTCGCTGGATAGGGTCAAGCGCGATTTGACCCTTGCCCAGGCCGACGTCGAGGATACCCACCGCGATGCATCGCCGGTGATAAGATGTATCCTGTCGCCGAAAGCCCAACCCACACAGCCGTCGAATGAGTGCCCCTTATACGCAGTCACTCAAGCGGAAAATCCCTGTGCTGGCCACTCGGCCCATCTACCGTACTGTGAGCAATACTTCGAGGCGCTCTCGGTTGGGCTCGGCGATCCCAGGGGTAACGAATCTACGCCGCCAAGACCGGAACGCAACAGGATGACCATAGTTAGGCGTCTGCAGCCAGCTACCTGCGAGCACTCCCAACACAGCAGGTAGCTCAAAGAAGCCATCCATACGCAAGGTCGTGAATGGCATGCCTCGCGATCAGACCAACTCAAGTGTCAGTGCAGATGAGTAGTACGGGAACAGACGTGATGCAGGGCAGGAGTACTTTGCCCAGCATACGATCTTCACCGTTTATTTAGTGAAGCTCTTATTATCCCCGATCATACGAATGAACCCTTCACGGTGATTGTGGAAGAGCCTATTTTCGGTCATCAAATACGATCTACGCGAGTGGCGAATTCTATATAGGCGTCTCTGAGTATTCTGAGGAGCTCCGGTACATCTGCGTCGCGGGCTCGTTCAGAGAAGTCCATGTACAACTTTCTTGCATCCTTCATGCTAACGCCGCTATTTACAGCGGCGCTGTGTATCTGAGGAAGCAGAAAAAGAAGCGTCTCGTAAGCCAGGGTGCGGTTGTTCCTGAACAGGGCTTTCATGGTTTTATCGTACTCTGGATCATCGAGCTCGGTTTGCAGTTCGTGGACCTTGCCTTTTCTGACGCAGTATAACAAGTACAACTCCTGCTGGAACCCGACATTCTCGGCATAGTCGTGCAGGCCCTTCAGGGTTTTCTGATAGTCTTCCGATTCGCCATCCTCTGCTACGATCTTCATCGCGCCCGGCACAGTCGCTACCACACTCACCTCAGATGCATCAGCAGTCTCAACTATTTGTGAGGACTTGCGGAATTGAGACGGCGTCTGACCGGTCATCTTTCTGAAGAAAGCTGCGAAGTGGCTCTGCGAGCAGAACCCCAACTCACGCCATATATCGGACATCGGATGAGAAAGGGACAGCAGGAATCGTCTGGCCAAATCCAGCTTCTCCTGCTGAATAAAGCCGCGGATAGTATCGCCGGTCTCTTCCCTGAAGACTTTCGACAGATGACTTCTGGAATAGCCAACGACGGCAGCAACTGAGCTGACGGTAAGTGGATCGCCAATGTGCTCATGAATGTACGCTCTGCAGCGCTGCACCACCGGCGAGTATTGGCGCTCGAGCTTTTGGGCGGCCACAAAGTCGGCTAGCTGAAGGTGAAACGCAGCGCTTAGGTCCAGCACTTCCCTGACGGTCTCGGCGGTTCCAAGTTGCTGCCGGTATTGCATAAAAATGCCGCCTATCGCGCTCTCGGATATGCCCTCCTGCATCGCGACAAGACAGGCCTGGCTCCAGACGTACTCGAATGAAGCACAGGCGAAATCCAGGTCATCGCTGAAAATCTCCAGCCACTCATCTCTGGATTGCGGCGACAGTACGATCCGCTCCAGGGCATGTCGGTTTCCCTTCTTGATGTAGGTCAGAATCCGCTTCTTCTGCAGGTAACCTTTCCTCTCACCATACTCGTAAGCGCGGTCTTCAGGTTTTGTCATCAGAGTCACACCATTGTAGGCGCCAAGAGTGCCAACTGCGACTGCGCCTTGCCAATACCTTACGAGAACATCGCCACCCACTCAAGATAGCATAAATGTGCGGTTCTCTAGCATGTCTGAGCGTTTTTTGAAAGTGCATTGTGCCTTTCTGACGAACGAATTTTGTCGAAATCCCGGGCCGTTTCTGCTATAATTCGAATCGAAAACGCATCGTACAACGGATCCGGGTGCGCGCGGGTCACGATCATTCTACCACAAAATGCAGGGTTTGAGCAAGCGAACCGGCTGGTAGCCGGATATTGCGTCACGCCGGCACTGCCAATATCTGGAGGGACGTACCATGGGGAAACTCGACGGAAAAGTCTGTGTAATGACCGGAAATGCAAGTGGGCTGGGCAAGCAGGAAGCGATCCGCTTTGCAGAAGAAGGTGCAAAGCTAGCAATCTGCGACATCAATTCCGAAAAACTGGACGTAACGAAAAAGATCTGCGAGGAGAAGGGCGCAGAAGTGCTGGCCATGTTCTGCGACGTAAGCAAGGCGGAGGATAGAGAGGCGTACATCAATGCTGTTGTCGAGCGCTTTGGCACGATTGATGTGTTAGTGAACAACGCACACCAAACTACGCCCCTGCTGCCATTCCTGGCCAAGACCCTTGAGGACCTGGAAATCGAGGTCAAGTGCTGCATATTTGCGTACTTTCACTTCATGCAGCTTTGCGCACCTCACATGATGGGCAAGGGTGGATATGGGACGTCCATCATCAATTTCGCCTCCAAGGCTGCGCGCGAAGGAACGCCTGGGCATTCAGTCTATGCCACAGTCAAGGCCGCTGTGGGTGGCCTTACTCGCACCACAGCTCGCGAGCTGGGTGGATTGAATATCAGGGTTAACTCCATCATGCCCGGTGGCTTCACCGACAACTGCGCCGAAGGCCTCAAGGAACAGACTCAGGAGATCCAGGAGTGGGCAGAGCGCGCTTTCAAAGACAATCCGTTTGAGCAGATCGGCGATCCTTACGAGGATGTTACGCCGATCCTGCTGTTCCTGGCCTCTGATGACAGCCATTGGATGACCGGCCAGAATATCCATGCCGACGGCGGCGCTTTCATTTCCGACTAATTCGATCTTCAAGCAGAAGGAGGTGTGTGGAACCCATGAAATTCACTACGACAGAAGTTGAGAGAATGCACCCTAACAACATCTCTGATGTGGGATTGCAGGATGACGACAGCGGTCTGCATCTGTTCAGAGGAATGATGTCGCCATGGGGCGCTATCAAGTCCTTCAAGGAAACCTATAACTTCCTGGTTCGTCACGGAGCTATGGTCGCAGTGGCCGCAATGAATGCGTTCCAGATCATCGAGCCCGATCAGGAAAAGCGCCAGGGCGCTCTGTCCCGATGGTGGAAAGAATCGATGCTGCAAACCTGGGGCCCCGAAGATATGATGGGACAGGTCGCTCAATTCGAGGAGGATTTCTCCATCCCGCCCTTCATGAGGCAGAGCATGTATAGGCCCGCAAACTATGCGGACTGGGGCGATGAGATGATGCTCATGCCCGGCTACATCAGATACGCGTCCAATGACCGCATAGAAAAGGAAGTCCACCAGTGCATGATCGACATCGTAGGTCCTGACGCCTGCGACCTTTCCCAAGGTGGCGGACAGTGGTTCTGCAAGGGTTTGTATGGCCACGGCGGTGTAGGCTACGACAACTGGAACGGATACCTGGTTCAGCGCAAGGGCTGCGGAGACCCGGTGTGCCGCGTGGTTTGGGAAGCCAAGCATAAATTCGGCGACCACGCCAACGATCCTGATGGGCATGACTGGGAGCAGTGGGGACCGACCGCGACGGGATACGAGGATGACTACCGCCATCCCAAGAAAGAAGAATGTGAATTCCTGAACACGGGCGTATTCACCGCCGCCCTGGGGCAGGAATTCACTGCGGGCGAGATGTTCCAGATGAACTCCTCCTGGCCAATGGCATATTCCTACCACGTGCTGGAGGGCCTGAGGAGCCGCAGCGAAGATGGCGAGGTAAGCGAAGGCGATATGTATGCGTTGAGGACCATGCTGGATGCCACCGGCAAGATCCAGTTCGCGGAGGCCGTTACCCGAAAGGCCATACGCGAATGGATGATGGTCCCCCCCGAGGTAGACGACTGCCGCGTCATGGGCGCGTATATCAGCATGCTCTGGCAGTCCAAGGCTCTGGAGTGGAGCTTTGAAGAATTCTCCGAAGAGCAGGTTGTTATCGACTGCGACGCCAGTAGGTTGTTCATGTACGGAATGTACCCTGAATACATCAAGGTGTACGAGGCATTGTTCAACGGCATGGTCAAGAGCCTGGTTAACTGCATGTGGGTGGTCAAGGCCGACTATGACCATCTCGACGAAGAAAACGTTGTGCGCTTCATCGTCAAGAAGGAAGTCTACGGCAACAGACGTCAGAAGCCCGGATATGACTACGATCGGACTGAGGAAGAAAAGGCCAAGGCGGCAGCCAAGGAAGAAGCCCTTGCCAGGATCAAAAAGTAAAGGGGGTGGATAGCGTGTTTTACCTGTATCAAGACGATTCCCTGAGGGCACAGCACAACGCTGTCAGAACTACCGCTGGTTGGTACGACTTTACCCACAAACTCCTGGAGTTGACGGGCGAAGACGCTACTACCTTCCTTGGCAAGATGTATCCGGCGAACCTGGATAAGCTGGGTGTAGGTAAGGCCAAGTACACAATCATGCTGGATGAAGACGGACTGATCTGCGACGATGTGATCATCTTCCGTCTGGAGGAAAAGAAGTACTGGATCTCGACGCTGTACGCCAAAGACCTCCTTAAGCGATTCGCCCGGTATGACGCAGACTACAATGTAGTCTATGAGGACATCACAGGACAGTGGAGGATGTATTCTGTCCAGGGACTCGAGGCCCTGGAGATCGTCAACGGAGTCATAGACAACAGCGCCGATGACCTGAAACGGTACCAGATCCGAGACGCAGCACTGGGCGACATTCCCATAAAAGTATCCAGGACCGGTTTCACCGGCGAAACGCTCGGATACGAGCTCTATGTCCCCGCCGAATACCACGAGGTTGTGGAAGCCAGGCTAGCAGAGGAAGGGGATAAGGCAGGCGCGCTGCACGTAACCGAAATCGACGTGATGGCCATGACGCTTGCTGCCGAGGTGGGATACTACCTGATGTTGGATATCCGCCGCTGCACGCCTTACGAAGTGGGCTTCGAACACGCCATCGACTGGACCAAGGACTTTGTCGGGAAAAAAGCTCTCAAGAGAGTCAAGGACAAGGAACCTGCACGCAGGCTGGTTGGCATCGAGGTCCCTGACTACGATGCCGTAATTTACGGCGGACCCCACGGTGGGGATGTGAAAAAGGGCGACAAGGTGATCGGCAGAGTAACCAAGTTCACCTATGGCTACACTGTCGAGAAGAACATCGGCTATGCTCTCATCGATAACGGCTCTGCAGAAACCGGCGACACGGTGACCTGCAATGGTTACGATGTGATCATCACAGAAAAGAATCACCTTGGACAACGCGAACGGAGGATCTGAACGATGGCTGGACTATTCGAAGGGCGCGTGGCCGTTATCACCGGCTCGGGACAGGGCATAGGACATGATTTGGCTGTCTTTATGGCTTCCGAGGGCTGCAAGGTGGTCACCAACAACCGCTCAAAGGGTTCTTCCATGCAGGCGCATGACGGCAAGATCGTCAAGCTACTGCCGGAAGATGAAGAACGGATCAGCAAGATCATCGGCGACGCAGAAACAACCGCTGCTGAGATAAACGCCGCTGGCGGCGAGGCCATTCCCGTCTATGGCGATGTGGGCTGCAAAGAGGACTGCAGAAAGTTGATCGATGCGGCCATCGAGAAATGGGGCCGCATTGATATCGTCATCAGCAACGCAGCCTCCCACTGGACGGGAAACATCAAAGACATGCAAATCGAGTACTGGGATGCCACCATCCAATCCAAGCTTGGCGGCTCGTTCTACCTGATGCACTACGCCCTGCCCTATATGATCGAGCAGAAGTACGGAAGATTTCTGATGGTGTCCTCCAACGCCTTTATCGGTCTGCAGGGTATGGCCGCCTATTCCGCGGCAGCCTGCGGTATCTGGGCTTTTACGAAAGCTGCCGCCCAGGATTTGGTGGACTATGGCATCACGGTGAATGCAATCACCCCGCTGGCTGCAACACGCAGCTGGTACAACGTGGTCGCCGAATTTCGTGAGGAGGGCATCCCGCCTGAGGTGATTGAAGAGGGGGCGCCGAACGGAATGAAACTGCCGCCCATCTATATGGTCCCGGCCATTGCCTACCTTGTGTCTGAGGAGTTCACAACCACCGGCGTCATGATCAAGGTAGAGGCCGATGGAAAACTGGCCGTGTGGTCGGAATCCGAGGAGTACAACAACTGCGGCAAAGACTGCCTTGCCGATGGCGCATGGACCTTCGAAGAGCTGCGCAAGGTCTTTGCCGAAGAACTGCTGAAGGACGTTTATACTTCAACGACAACGCTTCAGATAGCAAAATCCGAATACGACTGACAACCAAGATCTCAGGAGGAAAAAAGAATGGCTATCACCATCAAATCCAAAGTGAAAGATGTCCTTGAAAACGATGTTGCGTATGCGATCATCCAGAAGCATATGCCCGCCATGGATCGGAATGACCCAAGAATGAAGCCGGCGATGGGCATGAGTATGCAGGCCCTGTTGGCATTCCCCGCAACCAAGTGCCCGAAGGAAACTCGGGAAGCGATCGCAAACGAGCTGGAGGCAGCAAACATCGAATAGCTGCCTGCGCTAGAAGGGCCTGCTGAGCAACGCGCCGGCAGGCCCTTTCACCAGAGCCGTGCAATTAATACTTTTCGTCATAGGCGTGCTCGGTTCAGCGGCAGCGTGAAACACCGAAAATTTGGGAGATATGGGAAATGCAAAACAAGAAACTCACAGTGGCAGTATGGGGAACCGGCAATGTTGCGGGGATTGCAATCCGCTGCATTCAGGGAAGAGATGATATGGAGTTAGTTGGAGTCTGGGCGCATGAGGAGACTGCGGGACACCTGATTGGAACAGACGCGGGGTTCCTCGACACGGATATACCATGCGGTGTGACGATCACTGGAGATGAGGAAGAAGTGTTTGCGCTGAAACCGGATTGCATTGTATGTGCGATCAATATCAGAAACCCAATGGTATCTGATCAGATTAACGGTGAGTGGTACAAAAAATTCCTGTCACGCGGAATCAACGTGGTATCGCCTTCCGTTGCCAATCTGGTGTACCCTCCAGCCTGCCCGGATCAGGGATATGTTGCGGATATTGAGGCGGCAGCAAAACAAGGAAACGCCTCTATCTATATCAACGGTCAGGAGCCGGGTATCGCTGAGCACCTAGCAATCTTGCTGGCCACCTGCAGCAATACAATCAAAACCATTACAACATCCGAGATGTACAACTATTCGACGGTTCAGGCGAGAGAGGAAATGTCGCTGGCGTTTGGATTTGATGAGCCGACAGATTATGTGGCGGCTCTTGAAAGGCCGGAATTCCAGATTGCTTGCTGGGGCGTGCCGATTCGCAATGTCGCGGATAAATTGGGATATGGACTGGAGAATATCACAGCGACTTTTGAAAAGAGAGTAGCTGATAAGGATATCAAAGTTGGTTTTGGTGTGATCAAAGCGGGCAAGGTTGCCGCTGTCCGTCTGAGAACCTGTGGAATCGTGGAAGGAAGAGAGGCGATTGTTGTTGAACATGTTAATCGCATGGATGCCAACATTGCGCCCGAGTGGCCGATGACGGACAGAGCAGGTCAAATTCGTATTGTGATTGAAGGCGACCCGAATCTTCAGGTTGACTTTAATGTGGGCGTTGCGGATAAGCCGAAAGAACTGTCTTATGACGGCTATGTTTTGACGGCAATGCGAATCGTGAATGCAATTCCATATGTGTGTGCCGCACCAGCAGGGATCCGGACAATCCATGATCTCCCGATGACAACACCGAGTACCGCATTCCGCAGCGATGCTACCTTTGTGCCACACAAGATTTGCAAACCGCAGGAATGACCGGTGCCGAAGCCGGTGCGTGCGCGTTCCATTCCTGTCAACATGTCAATAGCCCCAAAGGGCTATCTGGTCCTGATAAGCGGTTTGCTCAACGGATGAGGGTTTTGGCCAGAACAGGACACAAATCTACCGAAATTGGACAAGAATGGACGCCAGTTTGACATCTGTTGGTGTTATGGTCAATCGCAGGGCTGGAAGAAGGGGGGCTACACGGGGTTCGGGGGTTGAGTGGTGTGCGCTCAAGGTCCCTCTGGGGTACTAAAAACAGTAGAAATCAGATGGAACAATAAAAAAGATTAAGCAAAGACCGAGAATCACTCTCGGTCTTTCGTCTTTGGTTGCCCTTCATGGGGGCCACCAACGCCCTAGTTTTAAATCCTCTTCCATCAAGAGGCTTCTGAAAACGACCTATTCTGCCAGACCACCCTACAGACTAAGATCAACTTTTCATTATCAACAGCCTGGAAGACCTATCCACGCTGGGTGCGTAGACCGATGAATTCGTCCACGTGTTCCGGCCATGCCGTCCACCCGTCGGAGCGAAGCGACGCTGGCATGATCATTATACATTAACTGGCCGGCATGGACAAGGGAGAATCGGTCTTGCGA
>JAVEXH010000079.1:0-9027 GCA_034004175.1 Spirochaetia bacterium | reverse complement strand
CCCTCCGAAGGAATGAAGTAAATCTACCCACTGGCTGGTGGCGCTCATATCCCGACCGCGCATGGTGATGCCTGCTATACGGCCACCGGAACCCTGGTAGATGGTCCGCGCCACCGTTTCAAGATCCCCCACGGTCCGCGGCACTTCAACCCCATAGGTGGCGAAGATGCTCTTGTTGTAAGCCAGGATGGATGTCTCCAGCAGCACCGGCAGGCTGTACGGCCGTCCATCACGAAGGCTGGCTTCCAGGGCACTGGGGTACAGATCCGCTAGATTGTAGTCAGGCCAGGCCAGGCTGCTGTCCTTCATGAAAGGATCCAGAGCTTCAACCCAGCCTTTGGCATGATATTCCGAGAGGCTGTTACCCGGCATTATCATGAATGCATCGTAGTTTGATACACCTGAGAGTAGCTCCACGGTACGCTTTATCCTGAACTGCTCCTCGGGATACACATCGAAGGATACGGCTATGCCAGTCAGGTCCATGAACTCCTTGAGCCGTGGTGTTGTATGGGTAACCCATGGATGATCGTTGGCAAGGACCTGCAACCGGGTACCGGCATAGGCTTGTAAATTCAATCCTTCGGTATGGGGTGAATCCGTACCTATGATGCACCGTGGCGGGGAAGTCCTGGCCCCATCATCTGTGTTCTCTACCGTGCATGATGCCACCAGCATGACTGCGAGCATCGAGATGAAGGCAGAGCGAAGCCTGATGGTTTCCACAGACAACTCCTTGATCGGACAGGAGGTTATAACTGCACCGGACGCTTCTCGCGGCCGGAACGGTAGATAGCCTGGATCAGGGCCACCGTCGCCCTACCGTCCTCGGCGCTTGCCGCAGGTGGCTTGCCGGTCCTGATGGCTTCGGCAAAGTCGGCAAACTGCAAGGCATGGAAGTATTCAGTGGCTTCTATCCCGCCGAAGAACCTGGTGTCTTCCTCCTTCCAGCCATCCAGCAGTTTTTCCTCCCCGGGTATGGTCCAGATGTCATTGTACGGAGGCTCCAGAACGCCACTCATACCCGCTATGAACATGGCCCCTCCATCGGTCTGCACCCCGGCGGACGCACCGTTGCGGCCGTGTATGTGGACCTTGGCATAGATACCAGGTTTCTGGGAGTTGCTTACCAGCACGGACCCCAGAGCCCCGCCGGCAAAGCGTATCGACGCCACTGCGGTGTCTTCCACTTCAATGTAAGGATGGTTCAGGTTTTCCCAGTAGGCGGATACTTCAAGGGCTGGTCCCATCAGCCACAGCAGAAGGTCAAGCTGGTGCGGCGCCTGGTTCACCAATACACCACCGCCCTCGTGTTCCCAGCTGCCGCGCCAGGGATCGGAGTCATAGTAGGCCTGGTCGCGCCAGCCAAGCATGATAACCTGGCCCAGGGCCGGCATACCCAGCTTGCCGGCATCGATGGCTTTGCGTATCCGTTGGACTGAGGGGTACCAGCGGCGCTGGCAGATCACCGAAAGCAGCCGGCCAGCCTTGTCGGCGGCGGCCATCATCTGATCGCAGTCCTCCACCAGAATGGCCAGGGGCTTTTCCACCAACACATGGGCACCTGCCTGCAAGGCTGCGATGGCATGTTCCTTGTGCTGGGGATGGGGCGATGCGACTATGACCACATCAGCGGCACTTCCTGCTACCATTTCAGCAATGTCACCATACGGCCGTATGCCGAACTCTGCCGCAAAGGCTTCACGCTTGGCTTTGTCGCGGCCATAGACAGCCACAAGCCGGGCTCCGGGGATGGATGCAAGGGCCCTGGCATGAAGCCGGGCCACTTTTCCGTAGGTAATCAAGGCAAAACGTATCGGCTTGTCCATAGTACACTCCTGAAATCTACTGCTGGGGAATCAGAACCACTTTCATGAGCCCCGCCTCGCGGGCATACAGTCTGGCAAACCAGGCTGCGCCTTCGGACAAAGGAGCAGTGGCACTGACAATGGCTTTGGCGTCAACCTTGCCCGAGGCCATGAGATCAAGGGCAAAGGGATACTCACCGGAAATGGCACAGGAGCCCTTGAGGGTCAGCTGCCTGGTTACCACCGCCTGCAGGGGCAATTCAATCCTGGGGCTGACGTTTCCGATCAGGGTCAGAGTACCGCCCTTGCGCAGGCCCTGTACGGCAGTCTCCACCGGCGCGGTTGCACCTACAGCCTCGAAAGCCTGATCGGCTCCCCGCCCATGGGTAAGCTCCTGAACCTGCCGTACAGCATCCGGACCAGCCAGAACCATGTGGTCAGCACCGAACCGACGGGCCGTTTCCAGCCTGGAGCTGTCCATGTCAACGGCTATGATCGGACCGGAGCAATTGGCCCGCAGTACCTGTATGAGCAACAAGCCGATCAGGCCGGCTCCCACCACCAGTATGGAATCTCCAGCCTCCGGGCTGCCGACGCGTGCAGCATGGGCAGCCACCGCCAGGGGTTCTGTCAGGGAGGCAGAAATGAAATCAAGGTTGTCAGGCAACTTGTACACTATGCGATCCGGAACCACCACCAGCTCGGCGAAGGTGCCGTCCTGCTTGTAATCGGCACATGACACACCGAGCACCCGCCTGTTGTCGCACAGGTTGGGCTGACCACGGCGGCAGAAGAAGCATTCCCCGCAATAGATGGTGGAATCAAAGGTAACCCTGTCACCCTTGGCAAAATCCTTCACACCCTTGCCGACCTCTTCTATCACCCCTGAGGCCTCGTGTCCCATCACAATAGGTGGCAAGCGACGGCCCGTGGAACCATCCATCCCATGGACATCACTGCCACAGATGGCTGACGCCTTGAGGCGGACAAGCACCGATCTATCATCTGTCAATACCGGATCCGGCACATCGCGGTACTCAAGGAGCATTGGTTTTTCAAGTACAAGAGCCTTCATGATCATCACCTCCCATAGTTCTTACCCGAAGATAGCACCGATGACCCCGGGCGAGAAGGGGCTAACCTGAATGGGTGGCAGCTGATACTGAAGTATCTGGACATGCCCATTGATTCTTCCTACATTTTTGTAGCATTGTACAAGCATGAATGATTCTACGGATAGCACTATCTGCAACGCAGAGCAGCGGGAGCTGGACGAGCTGAACCTCCTGTTCGACACCGCCCGTACTCTGGACAGGCATGTGGAGCTGAAGGAAGCCCTTGGCCCCCTGCTGGACCTGCTTCAGATACGGGCAGGCCTTTCCCGTGGCATGGTAACCCTGCTGGACAGGGCTGAAGGAGTCCTGAAGATAGAAGAAGCTCATGGTCTGTCCCCCGCGGAGAAGCAGCGGGGACGGTACCGGCTGGGAGAAGGCCTCATAGGGCGGGTCTTCGAATCAGGGCTACCCATACAAGTAGCCGACCTGTCACAGGACACCCGTTTCCTGAACCGCACCGGGAGCAGGTCACCGGAAGAACTTGCGGGGCTTGCCTGTTACTGTGTACCCATCAAATCAGGCTCAGCGGTCATCGGCACCCTGAGTGCAGAGCGTCGATTCGGGGATAAAAGCCAGGAATCCAGGCTGACATCCAGCCTGATGGCTGGCAAGGAAGCCGGCATGGGCATCGATACAGCCCTGCTGGAGCGGGTTGCCAGCCTGATAGCGGATTCCGCCAAGCTGCGGGAACGCATCCTGGAGGAACAGTTGCGCCTGCGGGCACAGGATCCATCCTTCGGAACAGAAGGACCTGTCCTGGGTGGCACCAGGCTGCCCGAACTTGAATCAGGCAGCATAGTAGGCACCAGCGCAGCCATGCGGGCTGTCTACGAGATGGCCAGCCAGGTAGCACCCAGCGATGCCACTGTGCTTGTAACCGGCGAAAGCGGCACCGGCAAGGAACTGGTGGCCATGGAGATACACCGGCTGTCCAAACGCGCAAAAGGCCCCCTGGTCAAGGTGAATTGCTCTGCCCTGCCTGAGTCCATCATAGAAAGCGAACTATTCGGCCACGAGCGTGGTGCCTTTACCGGAGCCTCTGCCCAGCGCAAAGGTAGATTCGAGCTGGCCAACGGCGGCACCCTGTTCATGGACGAGATAGGAGAACTGTCACCACAGATACAGGTAAAACTGTTGCGGGTCATCCAGGAACGTGAAATTGAACGCATAGGCGGCAGTTCAACCATCAAGGTCGATGTGCGGGTCATAGCCGCCACCAACCGGAATCTCGAAGATGAGATTGCCGCAGGCCGCTTCAGGGAAGACTTGTACTACCGGCTGAATGTATTCCCCATACGCGTTCCTCCTCTGCGGGAGCGCAAGAGTGACATCATCCTGCTGGCCGACCACTTTGCCGAGAAGTACTCCCGCAAGAACAACAAACCCATAAAGCGCATCTCCAGCCCCGCCCTTGACCTGTTCATGAGCTACCATTGGCCGGGGAATGTACGTGAGCTTGAAAACTGCATGGAACGGGCGGTGATACTGTCCACGGATATGGTGATCCACTCCTACCATCTGCCGCCAAGCCTGCAATCCGCCCAGTCCACCAATACAGCCCCCACTACCACCCTTGAAGCCGCCCTCTCGCGGCTGGAGAAGGAACTTATCGTGGAGGCACTGAAAATCAGTTCAGGAAACATGGCTGCCGCTTCCAGACATCTGGGCATAAGCGAACGGCAGATGGGCCTGCGGGTGCACCATTACGGCATCAACTGGAAACAGTACAGAGCTACATTAATGTAGTTTATTTTACATTTTACTACATTTTTGCATTTTTATTTAAAATACAGGGTTGTTTTGTCATTTATCAAACCTATTCAGGATATCCAGTTCATGCGATCAATTTATTCCTGCATTCCAATAGCCGGTAAAAAGGATCGCACCCTTTCCTGGCTGTTCCTCTGAATCGGTTCGTGGCCGCTGCAGAGGAGAATCATCCTGAAACAGTACATACGGATACGCGGTGAAAGCACCGACAGTGAAGCCGTACGCTGATTCCTACATTCACGTAGGTTAACACTCAAGGTCACTACAAATATGTATCCAATCGTGATTCGGGAATTGTACGCTGCCTGGATACGAGTATGGCTTACCACAGCATAAGTTTATTCACAGTATAAGTTTGCTATACAAATACAGAATTGTCCTGTGTTTGGCATGTTTTTTGCATTAATGAAGCAAGAAAGATATTTGCCACAAGGAGTTCCCATGAAACATTCTGCAGATCCCGCCAAGGTCATAATTCCCGTTACCGAAGCCTACGGTTGCAACAGTTTCTCCAATGCAGTCATGAAGGAATGGCTGCCAAAATCCATATTCAACGAATTGCTGGCCGTACAGGCAGGCGAGAAAGAACTTGCCCTGGATGTTGCAGATGTCGTTGCCAGCGCCATGAAAGCCTGGGCCATACAGAAGGGAGCTACCCACTTCACCCACTGGTTCCATCCCCTGACCGGATTGACTGCCGAGAAACATGATTCCTTCATCACTCCCACCGGGGACGGCAAGGTGGTGATGGAGTTCTCGGGCAAGGAACTGATCAAAGGGGAGCCTGATGCATCCAGCTTCCCGTCCGGTGGACTCCGGGCAACCTTCGAGGCCAGGGGCTACACCGCCTGGGATGTAACCAGCCCTGCCTTCCTGAAGCAGGATCCCACTGGCACTACCCTCTGCATTCCCACTGCCTTCTTCAGTTACTATGGTCATGCCCTGGACAAGAAGGTTCCGCTGCTTCGTTCCATGGACTGCCTGAACCGGCAGGGGATGAGGATACTGAAGGCTCTCGGTAACGAAACAACCAAGCGTATAATCACCACTGTGGGCCCGGAACAGGAATATTTCCTGGTCGACAAGAAGTACTATGACGAGCGGCCGGATCTGATGCTTACCGGCCGGACGGTCTTCGGTTCCATGCCGGCCAAGGGCCAGGAGATGGAAGACCACTATTTCGGTGCCATCAACACCAGGGTGGCAGCCTTCATGCGTGACCTCAACTACGAGCTGTGGATGGTTGGTGTAGCAGCCAAGACCCAGCACAATGAGGTGGCCCCGAACCAGTTCGAGATAGCTCCCATCTTCAGCATGACCAACGTGGCAGTGGACGGCAACCAGATGGTCATGGAGACCATCAGGAAGGTGGCCCACCGCCACGGCATGGAAGCCCTGCTTCACGAGAAACCTTTTGCCGGTGTGAACGGCTCGGGCAAGCACAACAACTGGTCCATGGCCACCGACGACGGCATGAACCTCCTGGAGCCCGGTGAAAACCCGGAATCCAATGCCCGCTTCCTGCTGTTCATCAGCGCCATCGTGGAGGCAGTGGACCGCTACGCACTCCTGCTGCGCTCATCCAGCGCCACCGCCGGCAACGATCATCGTCTGGGCGGCAACGAAGCTCCTCCAGCCATCATCTCCATATTCTTCGGTGAACAACTGTGCGAGATCCTTGACAGCATTGCAGACGGCAAGGCCCACAGCAGCAAGGGCAACCACAAGATAGAACTCGGGGTAACCCACCTGCCCACCCTGCCCATAGACATCTCCGACCGCAACAGGACCAGTCCCTTTGCCTTTACGGGCAACAAGTTCGAGTTCCGCATGGTCGGCTCTTCCCAGTCCATAGCTACACCCAACACCTACCTGAACACCGCAGTTGCCCAGGTGCTGTCGGAGTTTGCCGACAAGCTCGAGAAAGCCGATGACAAGATTGCCGCCATCCAGGACATCATCAAAGATTCATACAGCAAACACCGCAAGGTGGTTTTCAATGGCAACGGCTATTCAGATGAATGGGTAAAGGAAGCCGAACGCCGGGGGTTGCCCAATGTGCGTGCTACGGTGGATACCATGCCGGTACTCATCCAGAAGGAAACTATAGAACTCTTCGAGACCCACAAGGTGCTTACCAGAGCAGAATCCGAGAGCCGCTACCACATCTATCTGGAGAAGTACTCCAAGCAGATAAACATAGAGGCCGGCGTCATGGTAGACATGGCCAAGCGCATGCTCTTTCCTGCGGTTGGCTCCTTTGCTGCCTCCCTTGCCAGGGACGCAGCCTCCCTCGCGGCCATTGGGGCAACCAGCGTCGCCATCGAAAAACGGGCCAAACGCCTGGCCGAGCTGGCTGGCGAGATTTTCGATGAGACAGACAAACTGGAAAAGATACTTGTGGAAGCCCAGGAAGTGGAAGACGCCTTTGTCCAGGCAAAGGCCTACCGCGAAAAAGTGGTTCCCCAGATGGGCATCCTCAGGGTCAAGGTAGACGCCGCCGAGAAGCTGGTGGAGAAGAAATACTGGCCTCTGCCGACCTACGAGGAACTGCTGTTCAAATTGTAATTCAGAATCACGCCCGGGAACCAGGAAGCAAAGCACGATGCCTGTCCCGGGCGTTGCTGTCTTCAGCGCAAATCAACGAGTCTGCCGGACTCGGGCTTTATGCCAGACTCTTCATTTATTCCGTACAGCGGAGATGCACATGAACATGAACTGTGGCCTGCATGATCCTTCATCGGAACGGGACGCCTGCGGCATCGGGCTGGTAGCCCGGCTCGATGGATTAAGTGAACACCGCACCATCGTCGATGCCCTGACCATACTTGAAAACCTCGAACACCGTGGAGCGGTATCGGGAGACGGACGTACCGGCGACGGGGCGGGCATGTTGTGCCGCATACCGGATGGATTCTTCAGGGCAGAATTCAATGACATGCTTCCTGCCGCAACAGGGCCAGAATCCGACGCAGGCAGCATGGACAGGCTGCCATACGCCATAGGAATGTTTTTCCTGCCCCGTGGGATAAGCGACGAAAAGACAGCCAGCAGCCTGGTGGAGTATGTAACCACCAGGGAAGGTGTGCGACTTCTGGGATGGAGGGAGGTTCCCCTGGTGCCACAGGTGCTTGGTGATCGCGGTGCGGCAAGCCTTCCCAGGATACGGCAGGCTGTCTTTGCCAGACCGGATGGGTTGTCGGGTGCGGAGTTCGAACGGAAGCTGTTTGTGCTCCGCAAGCTCCTTGAATCGGAAGCCAGGGCTGCCGGTTTCTCGATAGATGAATTTTCAATTCCGTCCCTTTCATCCCGGACCATCATCTACAAAGGCATGTTCGTGGCATCCCAGTTTGCCTCTTTCTATCCCGATCTGGGCCGCCGGGATTTCTGCAGCCCCTTCGCGATAGTGCACCAGCGGTATAGCACCAACACCTTTCCATCCTGGCCCCTGGCCCAGCCGTTCAGGATGATAGCCCACAATGGCGAGATAAATACGCTCAGGAAAAACGTCAACGCCATGAGGGCACGGCAAGCAACCCTGGCCTCGCCCCTCTTTGGTCCGGACATAGCAAAGCTGTATCCCATAGTGGATAGCGCAGGATCAGACAGTGCCATGTTCGACAATGTCTATGAACTGCTGGTGCATGCCGGCAGGAGCCCCGAGCATGCCTTCATGATGATGGTGCCCGAAGCGGCTATTGGTGATATCTTGCCGGCGCGGCGCGATTTCTACGAATACCACTCTGCGCTCATGGAAAGCTGGGACGGCCCGGCTGCCATGATTTTCACCGACGGCCTGAACATAGGTGTTGCTTCCGACCGGAATGGCTTGCGGCCCTTCCGCTATGCCAGGACCAATGATGGCCGCCTCATAGGTGCCAGTGAAGCCGGAGCCCTCCAGCTTGATCAGGTAGCTGTCTTTGAAAAAGGAAAACTCGGCCCCGGCAGGATGATGCTGGTAGACCTTGAAAACGGCAGGATCCGGAGCAATGACGCCATCAAGGAGACTGTCTTCAAGGCCGCACCGTATGGCCAATGGCTCAGGGACAAACGACTGACACTGGATGATTTCCCCGAAGCATCAAACGCAAAGAGCAATGACAAAGAGGCCGACGCTGCCGCACTGGGCGTGTATTTCGGCTTCGACGAAGCCGCAGCCCGCGTCCTGAAGCCCATGATCGAGACCGGCAAGGAAGGCATAGCATCCTTGGGAACCCGCAAGGTTCCTGCAGCCCTGGCAGCCAGGCCGGATTCCTTTTTCTCCTACTTCCACCAGTTGTTTGCCCAGGTGACCAACCCACCCATGGATCCGGTCCGCGAAGGCTCTGTGATGT
>JAVEXH010000078.1:0-9032 GCA_034004175.1 Spirochaetia bacterium | reverse complement strand
GAGCAGTTCACTGCCGATGCTGTGTCCTATGTCAGGTCCCTGCTCCTCATAGCCTGCGGTATCGAACGCGAAGCCCTGCTCGGTGCTCCGCGTTCTGCCTATCCTGCTTCTGTTACCTCGGTACTGGATGCTCCCCGGATCGAGCGGATGCTGACCGGTCTTTTCGATCTGTACCGTGATATGCGGTATTCGGTTAATCCCCGTTTCGAGCTTGAGCTGGCGGTGGCACGCTTATGTGCCATACGGGACTACATTCCACCCGCGGAACTTTCAAAGACTGTGGTCTCGCTCAAGTTAGCCCTTAGTGAAGGAAAGGCTCCGGGCGCTGCCATGGTCGGTGGGACTCTCAGGGAGGTACTGCAGGCTGCTGGCTCGGGCTATGCGCCCACAGCTGAGGGCCAGAACAGTCAGCCTTCCATGCAGACTGGAAATGAACCTCCTTCGTCCGGTACCAGGCTTGCAGAACCTGTGGCCGTTGAGGAAACAAGTGCTCATCCCCGGCAGGTAGCACAGGACGGGGGAAAAGTCGATGTGGCATCGATCCGGGCAGGAGTGATTCAGGCTATGGGCCGCAACAGGATGGTACTTACCACCAGCCTGGAACGGTCTGGAGACTGGAAGATCGAAGATGGCCGACTGCTAATGATCTGTGCCAATGCCTATGATGCAAACACCATCAGTTCGGATGCCAGTATCATTTCGAAGAAGATTCTGGAAATTTATGGTTTGGCCTTGCGTGTGGATGCACGGGCTGTGGAACTTCCGCGGGAGGTTCAGACAGCTCCCCGGGATGACGATGAGGGTGATGATGACGGGGATGATGGGCCAGCTGACCCCGTCGAGATTGTGGAGCGGGTATTCCGGGGAAGACGGATTCCATCCAGGCAGACTGATGGGGGTGCAAGATCTCCCTCGAATGACCAGTGAATGATTGAATGGAGTAGATCATGGATATGAGTGAACTCATGAAAATGTTCAAGGACCCGCAGGCTCTTCAGCGTCAGGCTCAGGAGGCACAATCCCGTATGGCCTCCGTTACGGCAGTAGGTTCGGCTGGGGGTGGCATGGTCAGGGTAACGCTGAACGGAGTCATGGAGATGTTGTCTGTGGAGATAGCCCCGGAAGCCATAGATCCGTCCGATCCGGGTATGCTGCAGGATCTGGTCAGGGCGGCACACAATGATGCTTCCGCACGTGTCCGTGAAGCGATGCAGGCAGAAGTAGCCCGTACTGTAGGCGGTGCTGGACTTGGAAACTTTGGTTCAGGTTCGTGAAAGCCCTTGAGGATCTTGTAGGACTCCTGTCGCGCTTGCCCGGTATCGGCCGGAAGAGTGCCGCACGCATCGCCTTCCATCTACTGAAGGCGGATGGCCAGTATGCGGATTCCTTGGCTTCGGGCATTGCCGGCCTGCGCGACCGGGTCAGGTTCTGCAGCCGTTGTGGGGCGTATACCGAAGATGATCCATGCGAAATCTGTGCGTCCACTGCAAGGGACCGGAATACCCTGTGCGTGGTTGAGCAGCCCCAGGATGTGCTGACCATAGAAGCATCCCGGGAATACCATGGGCTGTATCATGTTCTCGGAGGACTCATCTCGCCCCTGGATGGCATCGGGCCTGATGCCCTGCGTCTTGACCGTCTGGTGGACAGGGTCAGGACCATGGAGATCCGCGAGGTGGTCATAGCGACCAATCCAACGGTGGAGGGTGACACCACTGCTTTGTACGTGAAGAAGATACTTGATGGCAGCGGGGCGCGGGTCAGTCGCTTGGCAACGGGCATCCCGGTAGGTGGAGACCTTGAGTACGCTGATCGACTGACACTGGCAAGGTCCTTCAGAGGCCGGACGGCCTTGTGAAAAACTGTCGTGTCGCAGGATCTGCCTGGCCTGCCCTTTACTTAAGCCGTTTATAGCAGGCTTCTATCACCACTTCCATGTTTTCAAGGTGGTAACCGGTGGCCTTCATCTTTGTATACTGGTCCGAGGTCTTCCAGTCCATGAATGGATTTGTGTAGTTCCGTTCCAGGAACTCATGGACCAGGTTCTCCGCTTCGTTCAGTTCCTCTCCAAAGAGGCTGGCAGGTCTGTTCGGCTGCCGCAGCAATACCTCGCGTATAGCCGGCCTGGCCTTGTCAAGGAAGATATCGCGGTACACATCATAACTACGGCCGGAAAGGCGTTTGATGATATCTGAAACTGAACCTGTTGCCACTGGTGAGGTGCCTGGTGGGGCAGATCGCGGGGTTCTGCCTTTGACTCCCAAATCAGCTGTGTTTGCCGTTCCATGTATACGGGGTTCTGTTTTCACGGGTTGGACCCGCACAAGTCTTGGGTCCCTTGGGGGAGTAGCTGGCTTTTCTGCAACTGCCCGCCTTTCGATGGGACTGGCAGATCGTGGTGCAGGTCTGCGAGACGACAGCCTGCCCGGTCTGGGTGCCTGGGTCCGGGTAGCCTGGCGTGATGGGGTAGCCTGTCGTTCCGGTGGGCGTACCGGGGAGGCTGCCGCGTACAGAGCCGCCTTGATGCGCTTCCAGGCAGCCTGCATGTACAGATCGCCCTGGACGGTGTAGTTGTATCTGGTTGCTATGGTGGTTGCTACAAGGGATAGAATGTCGTCATCTGAATATTTTTTTCTTCTGCCGGTTTTTATGGCCTTGAATACTTCATAGTGCATGGTGGAGTATTTCCGCGAATACAGCCATACAATACGTTCAAAGGCCGGATCCTCCACCACGAGCCAGTATTTATGGCAGTAGGCCAGCACCATGTCCTCGTCACGGACAAGGCTTGAAGGTATTTCTATACGGCGCACATCGGCGGCATCGAACTCGATGCGTGACAGATCGAAGAAATTCTTCTTCTCCCTCTCAGCTTCCTTGTTCTTGCGTTCTTCCTCGGCAGCCAGGCTTGACGCTATGAAATCCCTGCCTTCATTGTCGTCCACCGAAGCCTGGTCGTAGAACTCGCCAAGCAGATAGCAGACCTGCTGCATTTCCTTGTGTCGGTGGTTGAGCATTTTTGCGTAATCACCGTGGGTATCTGCAACATTCCTGGCCTTGTCTGCATCATCAGGCAGCAGTCTGGCAATGGTCTCCACTGCCTTGAGTACCCCATAAGTGTTCTTCATCGGAACTCCGGTAAGGGGTGCAATCAGTGCGTCGATATTGCGGATTATCCTGGCAATGACAGCATCGATCTGGCGGTTCAGCAGGGTGTGCAACAGAGTGGCGAAGCCGGGGGAACGAGTCCTGTACAGTTTGAGGAGGAGCACGCGCTCCGCATCGTCAGGATATCTCGGGCGGATGCGGGCATTGTACACCGACAGGGCTTCCATCATCTTGCCTGCTGCGCGCAAGTCAAAATAGCGTTCGATGTCTGGGTCTCCGCCGTATCGCAGGCCTGGGAATACCTGTTCGAGGATGTTTTCCCTTGCTGTTGCCCCGGGCTCGTTCATGGCTGGGCATTATACGTGTCCCCCATGCCGCATACAAGCGGGGGGCATATAAGGGGTTCCAGGATTTCAGCAGACAAAAAAAGACCGCCCCTTTCGGGGGCGGCCCATCGCGCCAAGTATTGCTTGGCGGGTTCGGCACGTTCGCGCGGTCGCGGCTTACTGGAGGAGCTGGAGGACCTGTTGCGTGGTCTGGTTCGCCTGGGCGAGCATGGCGTTGCCTGCCTGGGCCAGTATCCTGTTCTTGGTGAAGTCGACCATCTCGGTGGCCATGTCTGCGTCGCGGATACGACTCTCGGCAGCCTGAAGGTTCTCTGCGCCGATGTCTATGCCCTTGATCGCATGCTCAAGCCTGTTCTGGTAGGCTCCGAGATCCGCACGCTGCTTGCTTACCTTCTTGAGAGCCTCATCGAGGGTTCCGATAGCCCTGTTCGAGCTGTCCGGATTGGCCAGATTGATGATGGAATCATCACTGACATTCTTTACCCCAAGACCCTTGGCAGTCATGGTACCGATGAAGACCTGCTCACGCTGGTCCATATTGGCGCCAATATGCAGCCACATCGAGCCTGTTACGATGTTCTCGCCGCCTTCCCTGGCAAAGCGCCCGGTCAGGAGGTTCATGCCGTTGAATTGGGCATGGCTTGCGATGCGGTCGATCTCGTCTACGAGCTGCGAGATTTCTACCTGGATCTGCATGCGGTCTTCAGCGGAATAGATACCGTTGGAAGACTGCACGGCAAGCTCCCGGACGCGCTGGATGATGTCCTGCGTTTCCTGGAGGAATCCCTCGGTGGTCTGGATGAACGAGATACCGTTCGATGCATTCTTGGAAGCCTGATTCAAGCCCCTGATCTGGGAACGCATCTTCTCTGACACTGCGAGTCCCGAAGCGTCGTCACCGGCGCGGTTGATCCGCATACCGGAAGACAGCTTCTCCATGTTCTTGTCGACGTTGCCATTCGTAACCCCGAGTTGACGATTGGCGAACATTGCGCTGAGGTTGTGATTGATGATCATAACCGTTCTCCTTTCCTTAGAAGCGACGGCCGTGGCCGTCCCGGCATCCGTGCCGAAAAAACTGCTGATGTTGTCGGTACGCCCATCCAGGTTGCGCCCGTGAACGTGAACCTTGCGGGATTCTCCTGCGGGCAAGTCCGATCGCGCGTTCGTGCCGACCCGCCGGTGAATTCCACGTTTCGAATATCGGCAGTGCCGGAATTTTCTTTAGCCCCTGATGATTATCCGGAGCGCTGAAACACTATCTGCGGGATTCGATAAATCTTGCTCTTAATCTTGCGTGTATGCTAGAATCCGGTCACTGGAGTACACATGACTGTTCGGGATATCGTTACCACCCTTGAAGGCTCGTTGCTGACGGGCGAAGAACTTCTTGATCTGGATATAAAGGCCGCCTGCGGTGCCGACCTCATGAGCGATGTCATGGCCTTCGTCAAGGACGGGGTTGTACTGCTTACCGGGTTGGTGAATCCACAATCCATACGGACTGCGGATCTCATGGATATCCGTGTCATTGTCTTTGTACGGGGCAAGGTCCCACCGAAGGACATGGTCGCCGAAGCCAAGGCAAACGGCATGGCTGTGATCACCACCAGGCACTCGATGTTCCTGTCTTGCGGGCGGCTGTATGAATCAGGTATCAGGAGCGGCGGTACCCGCGACATCCGGTGAGTTGCCGGCAATGAAACTGCGGTATGAAGTCCCGGGTGACGATCTGTCGCTTGCCGGCAAGGCCAGCGCCGAGGTCAAGCGTGCACTCGGCCGTCTTGGCGTGGATCCGGCTACCATAAAACGGATAGCCGTGGCAATGTACGAGGCGGAGATAAATATGGCCATACATGCAGGCGGTGGTACGGCCGAAGCCGAGATAGTTCCGGGCAGGATAGTGCTTACCCTCCATGATGAAGGACCGGGCATAGCTGATCTGGATCTAGCCATGCAGGAGGGGTATTCGACTGCGCCAGAGCATGTGCGTGAGCTTGGTTTCGGTGCCGGTATGGGCCTGCCGAACATGAAGCGGAATGCCGATGAACTGACTATAGACTCCGCTCCGGGATCCGGTACCACAATCATGATGATGATACGGTTGGATACCGGCCGGGAGTGATGCAGCCGGATGCTGGCCAGCCCATCTTTCATTCCATTACCCTGGATTCAGCGAAATGTGTTGGTTGTACCACCTGCATGCGTTTCTGTCCCACCGAAGCAATACGTGTCCGCTCGGGTAGGGCCATCATCACAGCCGAGCGCTGTGTGGATTGCGGCGAATGTATGCGGGTGTGCCCCCATGGTGCCAAGAAGGCTTTCACTGATTCCCTGGAAGCAATCCATGCGTTTCCCATCCGTGTGGCCATTCCCGCCCCAACTCTGTATGGCCAGTTTGACGAGCGCTTCGATGTGGACTGCATCCTGTCCGGGCTGCTTTCACTGGGCTTCACCGATGTTCTTGAGGTAGCCTGGGCGGCAGAATGGGTTGGTGCCACCGCCAGAACCTGGATCGACAGCAGCAATGATCCGGGACCCTGGATATCGTCGGCTTGTCCGGCGGTGGTAAACCTTCTGCAGGTACGATTTCCCAGCCTGCTGGACAGGCTGGTTCCCGTGCTGTCGCCCATGGAGGCCGCGGCCCGGTATGTGAAGGAAACACTGTATCCCGGGCGGAGTGATGTAGGGGTGTTTTTCATCTCTCCCTGTGCTGGCAAGATGACCGCTTCACGGCGGCCGTATGGGGTGGAAGTTTCAGCGGTTGACGGGGTTATAGGCATAAAGGATGTGTATGTGCCTCTGTTGAACGCCCTGCCCGGACTGCAGGCAAGGCCCCTGAGGAGGGCTGGCCCCGGTGGGTTGGCATGGGCACGGGCGGATGGCGAGAGCGAATCCATCGGACAGGCGAGCAGCATCAGTGTCTGCGGTATAGACCACGTTGCAGGTATTTTCGAGGCCATGGAGAACGGCACCCTCATGGCCCCGATATTCATAGAGGCACTGGCCTGCCGGGCTGGTTGTGTCGGTGGTCCGCTGACAGTTGAGAATCCGTATATAGCCCGCGCCCGCATCAAGTCCAGGGAACGGATGGCTCTGCCCTGTCCGCCGCTTCATGCGCCGACGCTGGAACCGATGCAGGAGCCAGCCAGGGAGCCAGGCAACGAGTCAGACCCTGAACCCTTGTGCCTGACATGGAGTCAGCCGGTCAAGGCCAGACCTGCGCTGCGTCTGGATGCGGATATGACAAAGGCCATGGCTGTAATGGAAAAGATGGAGGAAGTAGCTGCAACCCTGCCTGGGCTGGATTGCGGATCCTGCGGAGCACCGAACTGCAAGGCTTTTGCCGAGGATGTTGCCAGGGGCGATGCGGTGATCACCGATTGCATTCTGAAGCTCAGGGAGCGGTACCAGGAACTGGCAGGTACGTCTGGCTCAGCCTGAGATTGCCCTCATCGCCTGGCTGGCGAGCATGGAGTCCGGAGCCGCCGTTGCCGGGCGGTCCCGCATGAAACTGTACAGCAGTTTGTAGCCTTTCCGTGCACGCCTGCCGAAAAGCTCACGAATTTTCCTGTCCATCTCTGCCAGGGTATCAAAACCGTATATCTTTTCGCGTTCCCTGCCTTCACCCGTCCGCCAGGCTATGGTCAATGCATAGCGGGCGGTGAGCAGCGGCTGCCGGTCGTGGAGGCTGTAATAGCGTATGATCCCGTCAGGATCTGTCCGGAACATGGTTATGATCATCGGTTACCATTCTCGGCGGTATTTGCGCTTCCCTTGACCCGGGAAAAAAAGAAGGCCGCCACACGGGCGGCCTCTTGTCTTGGCGGGGATCGATGAACCCCACTACGGTGCCTTGAAAAAGGCATCCATTTTCTCAGGGGACAGGAGTACTGCCGCCTTTGTTCAAAGGAACCCTGATCGGAAGCATCCGACCAGAACCGGCTGGAGTTCCAAGCTTGGCTTTGAACCGGGCCGGTCACCAAAAGAGCGGGGGAGCGTCCACAAGGGCCTCCTTGTCATGCACTGCATTTTTACGACCACGAATGGCGTAAAGCTGTATGTATCACACTCCTTTATTCGAATTTACGGCATTATTCCAAAAAAACAAGTGCTTTATACAAGTTTCGGTGTATTAAATAATTTGACAAAATGGACAGGGACGATTATATTCTATCTCTGCTTATTTTAACCATTTCCTTGAAAAGCATTGAAATGCTTTGCGTTTCATGATGCTGAACGCAAAGCTTGTAGGGAGCACTACCCTTGAATAAACGGGATTTTCCACGGATTCATTTTTATGATCAAGATTTCGTAGACATCTACGATCGCACCTGGGCCTGGATCTCCGACTACTGGACCGCTGGCGGTTCGGAGAGTGGCATAGCCGGCGGTAAATTCTTTTTTTATCCCCCCGAGCGTCGGCTTGACCAGCTTGAGCAGATATTCTCATCCTTCTTCCTGGTGTATTCCAACAGGATATATGCGGCTTCCAATGGCCTGGATGCCCTGTATTCAAAACAGGAAGAGTCGGGTGCAATCCGGTGTAGCTATGATGTGGATTCAGGCATCCCGGTTCAGGATGCGGCTAACCCTGACGGGATAGGTCTGCCCCTGTTTGCCTGGGCCGAATACAATCTGTACCACAAGACCGCCAACAAGAAACGGGTCAAGGAAGTGATGCCTGCCCTGCAGCGCCACTATGCCTGGCTTGAGAACACCTACAAGCGTGCCAATGGCCTGTATGAAGTGCCGGTGGCAGCCACTGGCATGGCCGGATCTCCACGGGGTGCGGCCATGTACCATGTGGATTTCAATGCTGCCATGGCGGTGAATGCCCTTTATCTGTCCGCCCTGGGCGATATCCTGAATGACAAGGAAATCGGCTTCCAGTACAAGCGCAACTATTTTTCCCTGAAGACCCGCATCAACAACATGATGTGGAACCGTGACGATGGTTTTTATTACAGCATAGACGCGGAGGAGCGTCAGGTGCCGGTAAAGACCATCGGCGGCTTCTGGCCCCTGCTGGCGGAAATCCCCAACGAGGAACGGGCCGAGGCACTGATCGAGCACCTGACCAACCCGGCTACTTTCGGTACGGAAAATCCCTTCCCATCCCTGGCTGCAGACAGCCCGGACTACGACAAGCGGGGCCTGGGGTACCGGGGTTCTGTACTGCCGCACTTTACCTATATGGTCATCAAGGGGTTGGAGAAATACAACCAGTGGGAACTGGCCAGGGATTGCGCCATCCGCAGCATGTACTTCATGCTGGACTCCGCCCATCCGAACGGCGAGCACAAGCAGACCCTCTGGGAGGCCTACCAGCCCCAGAACGAGGGGCGGGCGATATGGCCTGACAGACCGGACTGGCCGCGGCCGCAGTACCTTGGTTTTGCCGGCCTGGCTACTGTTGCGCTCATGATAGAGAACATTGTAGGCCTGTCTGTTTCCCTGCCCCGCAAGACAGTGGACTGGATCATTCCGAATCTTGAGATCATGGGCATAGAGAACATGAGCCTTAAGCGGAACATGGTCACCATCCTGTCCAACAAGAGCGGACGGGGCTGGGAG
>JAVEXH010000077.1:0-9057 GCA_034004175.1 Spirochaetia bacterium | reverse complement strand
ATGAGGGCTTCCATTTCTATGCCAGTCTTGTCCGTACAGACGGCCAGGGTTTCGATGTCTATGCGGTCATCAAGAACGGTGAAATCCACTCCCACCTTGTCTATCTCTATGTTGTGGCACAGGGGGACTAGATCCGAGGTCTTCTTGCCTGCCATGATTCCAGCGATGCGGGCAGTAGCCAGCACATCACCCTTTGCCATGCCGTTGGCCCGCACCAAGTCAATGGTAGAGGGAGCCATGAACACTGAACAGCGTGCCTTTGCCGTGCGGCGTACCCGTGGTTTGCCTGAAACATCGACCATGGCAGCTTTGCCGGAGCCATCGATATGGGTAAGTGCGTTGCCTGTTGCCATCATCAACCTCCTATTGCGCTTACTACGTGGGTGCTGGCGCTTGCCCCGCAGCTTGGCTTCATGTTTATACATGCAACGATACTGCTTGCTATGTCGTTCCAGTCCACAGGAAGCGAGGCATCGCCATGCAGGCAAGGTTTGAGTTGGCCGTTGGCCAGCAGCCGGATGCGGTCGCAACTGGCGCAGGGTGGTGGACGCATGAAGCGCTCGTCGTCGAACTTTGCCTCGTCCAGCCGGTAGCGCCGTATGGTCTGTACGACGCAGCCTTCGGTGGCAGCGAAGGACTCCACCGCCGCCAGTATAGCCGGATCGTCGCCGATGCCCACCACGGTATTCAGCTTGACCGGCAGGCCTGCAGCCCGTGCTGCCCGTATGCCCGCCAGAGCTTCTTCCAGCTGGCCACCCCGGGAGATCAGGGCGTATCGTGCCTCGTCCATGGTGTCCAGGGACACATTCACCGATGAGAGCCCCCGTGAGGCCAGCTCCGCGGCTACCGGTGCCAGAAGGGTTCCGTTGGTGGTCATGCCGATGGTGGTTATGCCGGGGATGGCTGCAATCATCGAGACCAGTTCCGGAAAACCCTTGCGTACCAGTGGTTCACCGCCGGTGAGTCGCACCTTGTCAAAACCGAGCCCGGCGGCAGCCCTCACAACCTTGGCCATGTCTTCGAGAGTCAGAATTTGCGAGTGGGGTAGCCAGTCAACGCCTTCTTCTGGCATGCAGTAGGTACAGCGCAGGTTGCAGCGGTCGGTGACCGAGACCCGGATGTAGTGGATATGCCTACCGTACGAATCGTACATGGGCAAGACCCCCTTTCGTGATTCGATCGACGCCAATGTCCATGCGGATGAAGCCGTCGGCACCAGCCAGGGCCTGTATGGCAGACGAGCCGCCGTAACGGACTGGCCTGGCTCCGTCTGCTTCCACCCGGACAGGCAGGAATTCCACCCTGTCAGTGCCCTTGCGGGTCAGGGTCTCCGCAACGGGAACCGGAATATCCAGCGGCCGGAATTCTATACCGCAGAGGGCCGACAGCAGGGGTTTGACCAGGAGTTCGGTGTTCACAAAGACCGACACCGGGTTGCCGGGAAGGCCAATGACCAGGCACCTGGGAGCAACGTCGGTGTTGACGGCAGCTCCTGTCTCACCTCCGGCCCATTCGCCGAAAAAGGTCGGTTTGCCGGGCTTCATGGCCACCCCGTGGAAGCGTTCCTGCACCCCGGCAGCCTTCAATGCCCGGGGTACATAGTCAAAGTCACCCATGGAGACCCCGCCGGAAAGGATCAGCAGCTCGCAGGTGGCCAGGGCTGACTTGACTGCGGCCAGGGTGCTTTCGTAGTCGTCCGGCAGGCTGCCCAGGTCCCGGACGGAGCACAGACCCACAGGCAGCTGGGACTGGATCTGCGGGCGGTTGGAGTCGTAGATCCGGGAGCCGCTCAACTCTTCTCCGGGTTCTGCAAGCTCTGTCCCCGTTGAAAAGATGCCGACGATCACAGGTTTTGCCACCGTAACCTTTGCCCTGCCGTCCGCGGCAAGTACGGCTATGTCCTGGGCTCCTATGATCCTTGGCGAGAGCAGTATATCCCCGACCCGGGCGTTTTCTCCCTGGCGGATGATGTTGTCCAGGCCATCGGCCTTGGTGAAGCGTACGCTTCCCGCTGACTCTTCTGCCCATTCAAACCGCTGGATACGGGTTGCGCCCGGGGGCAAGGCCGCGCCGGTCATGATCCTGGCTGCTTGCCCTGGCAGGATGGGGCCTGAGGTGCTGTCGCCTTCAGCGGCCTTGCCCGCTGCAATGACGCCGCGTATGGAAAGGGGGGCGGCCGGGAGGGTTTCACCCGCTGCTGGTTGCCAGGCCCAGCCGTCCATGGCAGCTTTGTCGAAGGGCGGCTGGTCGTGGTGGCTGGCTACAGTCTGGGGCAGCGCACGTCCCAGGCTGGCAAGGAGGCCGACCGTTTCGGTCTGCAGTCCTGAGCCGGGAGTGCGCAGGTAGGAGGCCATCATGGCTAGTGCATCATCGGGATGTATCATGTTTCTCCTCGGACAGGATGTAATGATTCAGGATGCTGCCCCGGGGCTGCCGCTGTGCCGTTTCCGAACTGCAGGATGCGGTCAGCCAAGCGGGCAACCAGGGCTTCGTCATGGGCACTGAAGAGTATGGTTGTCCCATCCTTTTTCAGGTCCAGCAGCAGCTCCCTTACGCCTTGTTCACTGCCTTTGTCCATGGACGAAGTAGGTTCGTCCAGGAGCAGGACATCCGCCCCGGCGGCAACGGCCCGGGCCATGGCCACCCGCTGGGTTTCTCCGCCCGAGAGACGGCCGGCTTCACGGTCCAGCAGAGCTGTTATGCCGAAGCGGCTGGCTGCGCTGGTCAATCTGGCTTGGGCTTCTGCTTTGTCGAAGTGCTTCAGCTTCAATGCATAGGCAATATTGTCCCGGACCGTCCCGGCAAAAAGTACCGGATGCTGATGCAGATACACGCTGCGCATTCGCAGGAGTCTGCTGGAACCAAGGGGTTGGCCCATGAAGTCTATCCTGCCTGAGTAAGGCCCAATCAGGCCGTTCAGAAGCTTGAGCAGTGTGGTCTTGCCCGAACCGTTTGGTCCGACAAAAGCCAGGCTCTCACCTTCCTGTACATCGAGAAAGGGGCAAATCAAACCAGCCTTGTTCTCATAATGGAAGGCCAGATCCCGTACACAGATCACTGGTTTACCTGGCATCGCGCACCGCCAGATGGGTCAGGAAATTTATGACAAGGGCAATCACCAGAAGCACTACTCCCAGGGACAGAGCCCGCTCGAACTCGCCTTTACCGGCATCCAGGGCTATGGTGGTGGTCATGGTCCTGGTATACCAGCGGATGTTGCCGCCGAGCATCATGGAGACTCCCACTTCGCCGATTACCCTGCCAAAAGCCATGAGTACGCCTTGGGTGATCACAAAGCGGCCTTCCCTCACGATGGCCGCCAGGCGGTGGAAATATCCAGCTCCCAAGGTCAGAAGGGTTTCATGGTAGCGCGGATCCAGTTTCTGCAGGCCGGTATAACTCATGGCTATCACCAGCGGCAGAGCGAGGGCTGTCTGGCCGGCAATGACACCTCCAGGGGCGTAGAGCAGTCCCCAGTTACCCAAGGGGCCGGACCGGGATATGAGTGAATAAACCACTAGACCGATTACTACCGTAGGAACTGCCATAATTGCATTGACCGCTGCAACCAGAGCGCGTTTACCTCTGAAGCGTCCCTGGAACAAGGCTGCTCCCAAAGGTACGCCTGGAATCACGGCAAGCAGAGTGGACCAAAAGGAAAAATAGATACTTGCCCCTATGGTCCACCAGATTTCCCTATCACCCTGGACCAGCAGGACCAGGGCTTCTGTTATTTGATTCACGGCTTGTAGTTGGGAAAGAACAGTGTTTCTCCTCCCAGTTTAAAAGCGCTGACCAGTTCCTGACCACGGGTGGAGGTAATCCAGTCCAGGAGTACTTTGGCACCCTGGGCGTTGATGTCAGCATGCTTGGCGGGATTTACTGTTATAATGCCGTAGGGATTGAAGAGCGTAGGATCACCTTCGTAGGCAATTGCCAGATTTGTCTTGTCCTTCACTGCAAGCCAGGTACCGCGGTCGGTAAGGGTGTAGCCTGAAAGTCCGTCGGTCATGATGATAACCTGCTCCATGCCCTGACCTGCTTCCTTGTACCAGGATCCAGCTGGAGTTATGCCAGCGGCCTTCCAGAGGTCCTTTTCCATGACATGGGTACCGGAGTTGTCACCCCTGCTTACAAAGGCTGCCGGGGTACCTGAGGCCAGGCGCTTGAAGGCTTCGATAGCACTCGGAGCATTCTTTATGCCCGCAGGGTCGTTCTTCGGTCCAAGAATGACAAAGTCGTTGTACATCACGTCCCTGCGCTCGGTGCCATGACCTGCGGCCATAAAGGCGTCTTCGAGGGATCTAGCATGGACAAGAAGGATATCAGCATCGGCGTTCTCACCCAGTTTGAGGGCTGCCCCGGTACCAACGGCCACCACGTCCACGGTGTAGCCGGTATCCTTGGTGAACTCCGGCAGCATGAATGACAACAGGCCGGAGTTTTCGGTGCTGGTGGTGGTGGCAAGCCTGATCCTCGGGTTTGCGGGGCTTGGTGGCTGTGTCGCGATTGTAGATGGTTCTTCTGCGCCTCTGGCAAAGACCGGCAGAGCTGTCAGCAACAGGACAGTAGCGGCGGCCAGAATTCTGACCTTGTGGGTGTTTCTGAGGAAGTGCATAGGTACCCCTTTTCAATGCCAATCGACAAGCACCAAAATGGCTGTCGTGGCGGGAGGTCTTCCGGTTTCCCGAAAAGCCCATCGACCAAGGATCCATCAGCGCATGCCATTCGGGAAGAAAGGGGCTGTACAGGATCAATGGTTCGGAGGATGTTGATGTTGGTACCCCCCAAGGGGGTACCATTCGTCTTATAATGGACGAATTGCGGATATAGTACCTTGCTTGACCAGTTTAGTCAAATTCAAAGAATCATCATCCAGTCCATTATCAGGAACCATGACTATTATTGCGTGAGGTTGTGGGGCATGGAACAACAGAACATGCAACAACAACCGTGTGCAGTCTCCGTTTCAACGGGGGCTCTGGATTTTAATCTACAGCGACCATTACGTTGCTTGCCTTGATTACGGCATAGGCTTTCTTGCCTGGGGCCAATCCAAGGCTTTCTACAGATGCTTTGGTAATGATCGAGACCACCTCGGTTCCTCCCTGGAGACGCAGGGTCACCTCGGTGTTCACGCTGCCGACAGTGAGATTTGTCACGGTACCTTCAAGCACGTTTCTTGCGCTCAGTTTCACAGTAAACCTCCTTCAGGTATGCACTTTGGCTGGCTAGGGTTAGCTGTACGATTTAACATTATCAATATAGTCATTTATTGAAGTGGGATCCAGTGCACTCAACACTATTCCATGCCGAATTCGCGGATATCAAACCAGTGGCCTGTGTTGCCCACCAGGTCAAGTTCCGCCCGTACTATCGCGGTATGTCCTTCTTCTATCTCCAGCAGCCTGGCAAAAACGTCCCGGGCTCCTGCCGGCAGCTTCTCTACCATGGAACGGTAGAAGGCGCTGGTCTCTTCCTCTGCCCTCAGGGCATTTTCAAGGGCTGCCATATGGCCGCCCTCGGGACCGGCAGAAAAACTTGCCTTGGCCTTGTCTACAGCCTTGTTGACCGTAGCCTGGTCCGGGACAATGGTGCTCAGACCTTTTGCATCCATGGCGCCAGTACTCTGCCACTGATCCAGCTTGTGGTTGATGTAGGCCACGTGGGAGTCTTCGTCTTTGCCCAGGGCTTCGTAAAAAGCTCTGGCTTCCGGTGCTTTTGCCTCCTTGGCGGCAACGGCATACTGGTCGCGGATCCTGGTTTCGTACTCCAGTGCCTGTCCGAATACTTCTTCTACCTTCATGGTTTCCCCCTGTGGTGTATTGTCATTCATGCCCTTTGGCTGTTTTTGAAGCCTCTCCAAGCAGCAAGAGCCTCTCCTTCAACTGGGGTGCTTTACCGCTCTCAACAATTATCCTGAGTACATCACCTGGCTGTATATCCATATCTTTGTCAGGGAAGAGTTCCTTTTCACCATGCTCCACCCCTGCCAGGATGCAACCATCGGGCAGATGGGCTTGGACATTGCAGCAGGTTTCAAGTATGGAACCTTCCTGAACCGGGATATACAGCACGATAGGCCGTGAGAGGGTTTCCCGTGGATGGCTGGCACTGATCTGGGTCAGCAGTGAATCGTAGATAGGCTTGGTATGAAACATCTCCGAGACGAGGGATGCCACGACGGAAACCAGGATGAAGGCCGGGAAATGGGCAAAGCTGCCGGCCATCTCGGTTATGAGAACTGCCCCGGTGATGGGTGCCCGCACTACCGCGGTGAAGAATCCGACCATGCCGACGAGTATGTAATTGTTCAGGTATTCACTGCCTATGCCAAACTTCATGAAAATACCCTGCGACACGGTACCGATCAAGGCTCCTATGGCCAGCATGGGCAGGAATATACCACCTGGTGTGCCTGAGGCGTATGAAAACAGGGTGAATAGAATCTTTCCGACAAGAAGCAGGGAAACCAGGCGTAGACCGTAACCGTCGTGAACCAGTGCTTCGATGAGATGGTCGCCGCCACCGGTTATGGCCGGCAGGATGAGGCTGACCATGGCCGCTACAGCGAAGGCCGAGACTATCCGTAGGGTATTGTTCGGGACGATGGTCCGGTAGGCTTTCTGGAAGCCCAGGATGCCACGGTTGAACAGGCTTCCTACTACGGCAGAACCTATGCCTATCGCCAGTACGGTGGTGAAATATTGATTGAGCGGTAGCACCTGGGCAAGGCTTATGCCGAATACCGGTGCACCTCCATAGGTAGCCCACATGATTGCATTGGCACAGAAGGATGCAATAAGGGAGCTGGTCAACATGACCGGTGATATATTGCGGTGCAATTCTTCTATGCAGAAGAGGACCCCAGCCAGGGGTGCGTTGAAGGCCGCCGAGATACCGGCTGCGGCACCAGCGGTTACCAAGTAGCGCCGGTATTCAAATTGTCTTGAGACTTCACTGATAGCTATGCCGGCCAGCGAACCCAGCTGGATGGAGGGGCCTTCCCGTCCGAGCGACAAGCCTGCTCCCAATGCAAGACTGCCGCCCGGGAACTTGAAGGGCAGTTCCAGTTTCCAGTCGGCTGTAATTCGTCGCATGAGCACGGCTTTTACCTGGGGGATTCCCGAGCCTCTGATATAAGGGGAACGGCGAACCATCATGGCTACAATCAGTCCGGCCGCAGAAGCGATGAGCAACCACAAAAGCAGTACACCAATGCCTGTGCCGTTATGTAGACTGGAGGCCAGGCTTGGAAGCATATCCAGTCTTAGCTGTTCGAAAAAAGCTATGAGGGAACGATAACCAACTATGATGAGACCGGAAGCAATGCCGACCAGGACACTGTAAAGATAGACGCCAGTTCTGGAATTGTCCGGGGAAATTGCCGCTGGAAGGCCTTTTTTTCTCATGCTGTGGAACTGTCCTCCGGTTGCCAGTCATGGAGTTGCCTGACTGTGGATGCTGGTTGCCATCTCTGGACACCAGTCTGCAAGCATCACCACTAGTTTAACACATATATCTACTCGGTAAAAGCACAGCAACCTGGCTCACGCCTGCCCACAGATATGGTATACTTGCCGGTGCAGACTGGATCATGCCTGGGCAGACCCTGACAGGTAGACTCCCCTGAGGCATTCGAAGAAGATATCAGAGTGCGGTTTTTGAAAGAGACTTTTTAAGAGAGACTTTTGAAAGAGGCTTTTGAGAGAGGCAGGTTTTTATGGCGGGACAGAAGCTTGTTGAGTGCGTACCAAATTTCAGTGAAGGCAGGGATAAATCGATACTGGATGCCATATCCCGGGAAATCATGTCAGTTGCCGGGGTAAGCCTGCTGGATGTGGACCCAGGCGCGGATACAAACCGGACAGTATTCACCTTCGTCGGCGAGCCATCAGCAGTCATCGAGGCGGCAGTACGTTCTGCCCGGTGTGCTGCAGGACTCATCGATATGGGCAAGCATACTGGAGCCCACCCCCGGATGGGTGCCATGGATGTATGTCCCTTCATTCCTGTTTCCGGTCTTACCATGGACGACTGTGTCGGAATAGCCAGGGAGGCAGGGCAGCGTATAGCCGAGGCTGTGGGAGCCCCTGTCTACCTGTACGAATATGCAGCCAGCAGGCCAGAACGGAAAAGCCTCGCGGACATACGCTCCGGGGAATACGAAGCCTTGGCAGAAAAGCTGCTGAAGCCGGAATGGAAGCCGGATTTCGGCCCGGCGACCTTTGTCCCCACCTGGGGGGCCACGGCGGTTGGTGCCAGGGAGTTCCTGGTGGCTTACAACGTGAATCTGAACACCCGGGATCCCAAACTTGCCAATGAACTGGCGTTGACCATACGTGAAGGCGGCAGGGCTGCCAGGGATTCATCAGGAGCCATCATCAAGGACAAGGATGGCAAGAATGTGATGGTTCCCGGCCTGCTCAAGTATGTGAGGGCCATAGGCTGGTATATCGATGACTACCGCTGCGCCCAGGTGTCCATCAATCTGACTAATTACCGTGAGACACCCCTGCATCTGGTCTACGAAACCGTGAAGACAGAAGCCGCGAAGCTAGGCATGAGTGTTACCGGCAGCGAGGTGGTGGGGTTGTTGCCACTGGAGCCCCTGGCTGAAGCCGGTCGCTATTATCTCCGCCGCATGGGCAAGAGCCCTGGCGCCCCGGAATCAGAACTAGTCGAACTGGCTGTAAAATCCATGGGCCTGGATTCGGTGGCTCCCTTCGAGGCCGGCAAGAAGATAGTGGAGTATGCAGTACGGCCTGACGCACCTCTCATGGCCATGAAAGCCGGTGCCTTTGTGGACGAGGTTTCCAGTGAATCGCCCGCTCCTGGCGGTGGTTCGGTGGCAGCCCTGGCTGGCTCCCTTGCAGCCGCTCTTGCGGCCATGGTAGCCAATCTGACGGTGGGCAAGAAAGGCTATGAAAACGCCTGGGATTCCATGTCCGAACTGGCCGTGCAGGCCCAGGATGTGAAGGCTCGCCTGGCCAGGGCAGTGGATGAGGATACCCAGGCCTTCAATGCTGTAATGGCCGCCATGAAGCTGCCCAAAGG
>JAVEXH010000076.1:0-9085 GCA_034004175.1 Spirochaetia bacterium | reverse complement strand
GTATCAATGCTGGCCTGCTGGCCTATCATGCCGCTCGCGGCGGTCCACAGACTTCGTACCATAATCCTATCCTACCTTTATACTCTGGCTACTTCGTTTATCAGCTTGCCAAGGGATGCATCCTGGCTCTGTATGGTTTTCTGGTTGGCTTCGTAGGCCCGGTTCACTTCTATCATCCGCACCATCTCAAGGATGGGGTTCACATTGGATGCCTCGGTGAAGCCCTGCAGCACCGTCGGCCTTTCCTGCCCCTCAAGTATCTCGGCGGGTCCGGAGAGCTGGGTTTCCTTCCAGAGACTGGAACCCTGCTTGGCCAGATAGCGGGTGTTCTCGAAGTCAACTATCTTCAGCGTGTCCAGAAGCACTGTGCGTTCCCAGGCATTGTCCTCCCGGCCCACCAGATCCTCGGGGTCGCCGGCATACGCCTCGTTGATCCAGACCCGGCCGGCCTTGTCCACCTGGAAGTTGTTGGCCTTCACCTGGATAGGCCCGTTCTCGCCCATCACCGGGAAGCCCTCCTTGGTCTCCAGGAAGCCCTCCTTGCCAAGGATGAAAGCGCCGTTGCGGGTGTAGCGCTCGCCCTGGGGAGTGCTCACCGAAAGGAAGCCCTTGCCGTCCATCGCCAGGTCAAAATCGCTGTCGGTACCCTTCATCGCGCCCTGTTCGAACTGGGTAAAGAGCTCGTTGGTCTCCACGCCGGTGCCAAGCTTGCCGATAACCGGAGCCATGTCGCCCGAGCCAAGGGGATGCAGATACACACCGTCATCATTCGTACGCCGCAGGAGGAGCTGTGCGAAGGCCTTGTGGACCGACACATCGCGCTTGTAGCCATCGGTATCGATATTGGCCAGATTGTTTGCCACCGTGTCCAGCCTCACCTGCTGGGCCGCCATGCCGCTGGCGCCGGTATACCATCCACGAATCATCCGCAGTTCCTCCGTCCCTTCATGTATCGGCGCGGACGGAGTCGGGGTTTAGTGGGGACAGAGCTGCATTGGTGAAATCTCTCCTGGTTTCTTTTATTCCTGTTTTGGGCGCGTCCCTCACGGATTCTCCCAGTCCAAACCAATAACCGGCTAGCCGGGGTCTTGCACAACAACACGTTCGGGTCGGGCCGGCCGCTGCAATCTCCGGCCCACCAGGCAGAAAATGAGCGGGGTCCCGCTCCGCGGGCCGCCGCCCGGCCTTCGGCCGGCCCCGCCCAGGCGGCCCGGAGGATTTCCGCTTTCGTCCCTCGCGCTCAGTCTGGGATTTGCCCTCCATGGCAAATCCCAGACATCGAGGATTCGCGGTAGCGAATCCTCCGGTGGTGTTTTCCCGCCATCCCTGGCGGGACCTTTGTGCAAAATCGGCGCCAGGCGTCGCTGCGCTTCGCATGCTTTATGGTATTGATATACATGCGCGCTGGAAGCGCGCTGGGCAACCCTGGCGGGACCTGTGTTCGAAATCTGTGACAGGCGTCGCTGCGCTCCGCATGCTTTGGGGTATTGATATACGTACGCGCTGGGCAACCTGGCGGGACCTGAGTGCGAAATCTGCACCGGGCGTCGCTGCGCCTGAGGGTCAGACCCCATGCCTGGAGAAAATAGAGTTTTCTCAACGTGACTTTGGCTATAGGAGAAACTTGGGCATCGTGCTTAAGCCCTTGGGACACGTTCTAAGATAGGGTTGATCTTCGAAAACTTGACACCTGTAACGTTGCGGGTCATAGTTATGGTATGATCAAATCGTTCAAGCACAAAGGGCTGGCGGTGTTCTTTTACGATGGCAGCAGGAAAGGTATCAAGCCCGACCATGCAGATAAAATAGCCAGGATTCTGGACAGGCTTGATGCATCAGCCTCAGTCCAGGATATGAACCTGCCTGGTTTCAGATTGCATCCTCTGACAGGAGACAGGCAGGATATCTGGGCAGTCAGTGTCAATGCAAACTGGCGCATTACCTTCTTTTTCCAGAACGGAGATGCATATGTGGTCAATTATGAAGACTATCACTAGGAGGAACCAATGAGTAGCCGAAGACCCGTCCATCCTGGGGCTGTCCTCCGTGAGGACGTCCTGAAGCCTCTCGATTTGACTGTGACGTCTGCAGCCTGTGACATGGGTATTACAAGAAAAGCCTTGTCCGAGTTCATCAACGAAAAGTCATCGCTGAGTCCTGAGATGGCAGTCCGGATAGGCAGGGCAACCAACACTTCGCCCGAGAGCTGGCTTTCCATGCAGCTCAAGCTGGATCTGTGGCTGGCCCAGGCTAAGGTGGGGGCTGTCACTCCCTTTCCCCTGGCTGGTAAGGGAGCGGGTCGGGTTCAGGATTGACGGGATTCCTGATCCAGCAGGAGCACTTCCCGCCAGGGCACCCACGGTTTCCAGGCTTGCGAACATGTCCTTTGTACAAATCGATCAACCAAATCAGCTTTCAATGCCTCCAGTCGATTCCCTGGTGGTGACCGCAGATCAAGTCTGGATACACGCTGTCACGGATACCATGCAAGGAAGCTTCATTGCAATCAACGGAGCAGCAACCCTTGAAGCCAACCTGCCACCTCCCTTATCCTTGATCCACATGGAGGTGCCTCGATGTCCGGTCCGGCAACAGGTATCTGGAAGAAGCTCAACTACAAGTCCCAGAATCCGGTGCTGGTGGCAGATGTCTGCCTGCCCTGCATGGCCGACGGGGCAGTGCTGTGGTTTGCCTTTCCGAAGCAATCATCAAAAACCATCAGAAGCGACATAAACCGGGACAGGGTCTGGGAACTTCTCGCGCCGCGGCAGATACATCCCAACCGTAATGTGGCGGTGGATGATGACTGGAGTGCTCTGAGGTTCAGGCGGGCGTAGGTGGGACCAGGAGGAAGCAATGGCTTTGATCATACGCCACAAAAAAGTAGAGGTTCTCGCCCGGATTCTTGCTGACAGGACCGGCCTGAACATGACCGATGCTGTTGAAGATGCCTTGCGGGCTCGGTTGGCTGGGGGCTTTTCCCGAGCAGGTGTTTGCCAAGCTCCAGGTGATAGCCGCTACCTGTGCGGCCACGCCGGATCTGGACACAAGGCCGGCGGATGAGGTTCCAGGCTACAACGCTGACGGGGTTTTCAGGTCTGATAATTGATACTTCACAGATAATGCCTGATGAACTCCCACGGCCCCAGATACACCATCCTCGGTCCTATATACCGCATCACCTCTCGTATGGTCTGCCTTCTGGCTGGGGCGTAACAGTGGGTAGGGCAGACCTTGCAGCTCGGCTTGTCCTCGCCATAGCGGCAGTGCTCAAGCCGGGCAAGGGCATAGTCGCACAGGCTGGCACAGTCCGGACAGAGCTGTGCAGAGCCGTGTTTCAGGCGGCAATAGTGGCCTATCATGAACCGGATGGTGGCCTGTTCCCTGGCTATCTTTGATGTCTTCCTGGCTTTCATGCTGTTTCTTTGTTGCTTTCCATAGTGGTTTTGATGCAAATCACCGCTGTTTTCAGATGGTAACCAGCCCTCCTGTATCAATTTCCTTCACGTAGATCTTGTCGTAGCGGCCTGAGTGGGGCTGGTTCGTGGCGCCCGGGGAGTGGCGGCTCATGAAGAAGTACATGACGTCGCTCATGTCGTCCTGGGATTCAACCAGGGTGTAGCGGTAGTAGATCCGGTCCTCGTGGTCCAAAAGGACGGCCCGGCGACGCTCGTCTTTTTCCTCTTCCGGGTCGGTGGCGGTACGCAGGGTTGCCCGCAGGCCGCCATAGTAGGAACGGGCCAGGAGGTACAGGTTCAGCTTGCCCCCGGCATCCATCCAGTACAGTTCGGCCATGCCCCCCATGGCGGGAACCGAGCCGTTGATGGTGTATTTGTCGGCCTTGGTTATGGGAGACCAGCGGACGGTATAGAAGGCGTCGCCGTCCTTGGCTGATTTCTGGATGTCGTAAACCATGCGTGTATGGTAGCACATCCAGCGGGAAAGGAGCCAGAGACGCTGGTCGCAACTTAATTTTTATGCACCCCGGAGATGGCCGGCACTGTACATTTTAATTAATTGGGTATACACCTATCTGCAATTCGCTCCCCGGCTGTTTTGCATTTTTCGTGTAAGTGTGGGTGGTCGGAGCGGGCTGTTTTTGAAAGTGTACCAATGATGCGGGAAATTGTGGAACGTGTGCTCGGGGCAGAGGAAGAGGCCAGGGCAAAAATCGAAGAAGCCAGAAAGAAGGCTGCAACGATCAGGCAGGAGGCCGACCAGGCTGCTTCAGCCCTGCTTGCCGCAGCCCGTGAGAAGTCTGTACGGGATTCAAAAGCGCGGCTGGATGCGGCACGCTCGGCCGCTGCTGCCTTGATGGATCAGGCCCGTCAGGAATCATTGGCTGATGCCGCAGAGTCTGAGGCACAGGCCGGGCAGACGGCCGCCGCCCTGGTGGACGACATAGTCGCCATGATGACAGGTCAGACAACCACGGGGCAGGCAACGACGGGGCAGACAGCCATGGGGCAGGTGCCGTGAGAGCCAGATAATCATGCGGGATGCCCTGTCCACCTATGGCTTTCTGAGCGCCAAGCTCAAGGCCAGAATCAGCAAAACCATGCCTCCGGAAGCGATCGAGTCCCTGATAAGGGCACGGTCCCTCCCGGAGGCGGTTCTGTTTCTGAAGGGTACGGTCTATGCGCCGATCGAGGAAGCGTATTCGGCAACCGGTGATCTGCGGGCCGGCGAGGCCTTGCTGAACGCCCGGGAACTGGAGTTGTATACCGGGCTCTTCCGCTACCTTTCGGAGCCGGTGCTGGGCTTTGTCAGGGCTCTTTCCCTGCGTTTCGAGGTGGACAAGGTCAAGAATGCCGTTCGGCTCTGGTTCGATGCCCAGGTTCGGGTGCGCAGCGTGGAGGGCAAGTCCGGTTATCTGTACCGGGGGACCATAGTCCACGCCTTCGATGTAGACCAAGTGATGCAGGCTCCCGATACGGATGCGCTGGCTGCGGCCTTTGCGGGTACGCCGTACGAAGCCATTGTCCGCCGTGAACTTCCGGGCACGGTGAAGTCGGTTTTCAATTTCGAGCTGGCCCTGGACAGGTTCTACTACGAGGAGGCCTTTGCCGCCGCCGCCAGGCTGGGCAAGGCAGACCGCACGGTGGCCGAGAGAATCCTTGGGGTGGATGTGGACATGCAGAATGTCTCCTGGCTGGTCCGCTTCAGGTCTTTCTATGGCATGGATACACAAGAGGCGGTAAGCCGCCTGATACCCCGGGGCAGGGCCATCAGTGCTGCAGCCATGGCCGAGGCCTTTGCAGGGGACAGGGCTGGTTCTGGTTCCGGCGGTGCCCTTGGGCTGGAACTGCTGCGCAAGAGCTACGGCAGCCTTGGAGCCCTCCTGGGCGGCTCAGGGGATGCCGCGGCCAGGCTGGCGATGATGGAAACTGCCCTGCGGCAGGTCTCCATAGCCGAAGCCGACCGGAACATGGCTGGTTACCCCTTCTCCATAGGTATTGTGCTCGCGTATTTCACCAGGCAGCGGGAAGAGATGCGTACCGTGATGACCATCCTCAATGCCAAGAATTACTCCTTGCCCGAGGAGAGGATACGGAGTTCCTTATGATGTTCACGTCTCCCATGCGTCTGCTGGCAGCAGTTGCCCTTGATACGGATTCCGAAGCAATAGCCAGGGAGCTTCTGGAGCGTGGTGCTCTGGAGCTGGTTTCCATCAAGGAACTGTCCGGGGAATGGAAGTCCCGGCTGTCCCAGGTCGAACCCAAAGTCAACCTGGCCCGCCTCGGGGAGCTGCGCAAGCGGGTGGAGGGCTTCATGGCCATGGCCAGGCCAGTTCTTGCGAGGCCGCTCCTGGATGGCGGCGCTGGCGCTCAGGGTGGGCTGGTGGACCTGGATCATACTGACAAGTTCCTGGACTCCGTGGCGGCGGAGGTCAATGGCCTCCGGGAGAGGCAGAAGGCTTTCCAGGACGAAATACTGAAGCTGGACGAGATACGGCGTCAGATAGTGGCCTTCGGGGATCTGAAAACCGGTGCGGCGGCTTCGTCGAGCTACTCCTTCCTGTCCATAAAGGCTGGAATGCTTCCGGCGGGTCGGGTGGATGAGCTGGCCAAGGCGCTTGAAGGCATTCCGTCAGTGGTGCTGCCCTCTGCCGGTTACGAGCAGTTGCCCTCGGGTGAGCAGAGCGGCGTGGTGCTGGTGTCCCTGAAGCGTGATGCTTCCCGGGTCCAGGGGGTGCTGGACCACCTGGGTTGGCAGGATGCCCGGTTGCCCGAATCGGCCGGTGAGGAATCAGGCGAGGCTCTTGCCAAGCTGGATGCCAAGATGGATGCGCTCCGGGCCAGGCAGGCAGAGTGTTCAACCGAGCTTGGTACGTACTTCACCACCCATGGCAAGGAACTGACGGATTTGTGGGCAGCCCTGCGGGTGGAAGAACTGATAGCAACCGTGCGCTCGTCCTTCTCCCGGACAGACCGGACGGTGTTGTTCTCGGGCTGGATTCCCCTGGACAAGTGCGCGGAGGTGGAGGCCGGGATCCGAAAGGCGGCGACCGGTGGTTGCAGCATAGAATGGATGGAACCCCATCAGGGCGAGGCTTCAGCAATCCAGGCCCCGGTGGCCATGAAGAATCACGCACTGCTCAAGCCCTTCGAGGGCCTGGTGCGCAACTACGCGGTGCCCGAGTACGGCAGCGTCGACCCGACGCCCTTTGTGGCGGTGGCCTACCTGTCCATGTTCGGCCTGATGTTCGGTGATGCGGGCCAGGGTCTCGTGGTAGCCTTGATCGGCATTTTCGGTGGCATGCTGGCCCGCAAGGCCGGCAAGTCCGACGGTCTTTTCAGGCTGATGATCTACTGCGGGGGAGCGGCCATAGTCACCGGCATCTTGTTCGGTTCGTATTTCGGCTTTCCGCTTTTCCCTCCCCTCTGGTTCGACTACCATGGCATAGTCAACGGCCACCTTCCACACGGATCCGAAGCCGGGGCTGTGCGGTCGGTCTACGATATCCTGGGCATCACCATACGCTTCGGCATGATTGTGCTGGGAACCGGCTTCGTCATCAACTGGATAAACCTGGTGCACAGGCGCGACTGGTTTACCCTGATCCTGGACAAGGCCGGCCTGCTTGGCGGCTGGATCTACGGGATAGGCGCCTGGGTTGCCTTTGTCTATGTAGGCAGCGATTACCGGTCCTTCCCCCCCGGCAGCCTGCTGGTGCTGCTGCTGGGCCTGCCGACCCTGGCTCTGGCGGTAAAGGGTCCACTTGAGTTCATCCTACACGCAAAGCACCACGGCAAGCGGCTGAAACCGGGGATGATCATGGATTTCTTCATGGAGTGGATCGTCGAGGTGCTGGAGATCTATTCGGGCTATCTGTCCAACACCCTGTCCTTCATGCGTGTGGCCGGCCTGGGCATAGCCCATGTCAGCCTGATGACCGCCTTCCTGCAGATTGCCAGGATGATAAGCCCCGAGGGGCCGCTGTCGCCCTTGGCCATTGCCGTGCTAGTCCTTGGCAATGTCCTGGTGATAGCCCTGGAAGGCCTGTCGGCAGGCATACAGTCCCTCCGTCTGAATTATTACGAGTTCTTTTCAAAGTATTTCAACGGCACGGGCAAGGCGTACCGGCCGATATCATTCAATGCGGCATAATGAAGGAGCAACTATGGTAGACGCAAAGAAGCAATTCGCGGGCAGGGTGCAGACGAGTCTTGTGGTGGTCGTCGCACTGATGGTGATCTTCGGGGCCTTCGCAACGGCCGGGGCTTCGGCACAGGAAGCTTCCAGTTTTGCCAGCCGGTCGATATCGCCCGAGCAGGCCAGGGTGATGCAGTACGGACTCATCGCAGCGGCCATAGCCTTTGGTCTTGGCGCGATAGGTGCCGGCATAGCCATTGCGAACGTCGGCGCGGCTGCCATGGGCGCCATAGGCGAGAAGCCGGAGATTGCCAGCCAGGCGCTGATCTTCATAGCCCTGGCCGAGGGTCTTGTGGTGTTCGGTTTCATCACTGCCCTGATGATACTGGGCAAGATCTAGGAACCAATGAAGTACTACGTGATCGGGGACGAGGACACGGTCCTCGGCTTCGGCATGGTCGGTGTCGAGGGTGCGGTGGCCGGCAGTGTTGCCGAAGCCGAGGATGCCTTTGACAATGCCCTGGAGAATCCGGAGATCGGCATCCTGGTGGTCACCGAACGGGCGGCCGAGCTGATCAGGCCCCGGGTAGACAGGATACTGTTCTCGGATACCTTTCCGCTGATCGTGGAGATTCCCGACCGACTGGGCAGGATGGCCGGTCGGCCCACCATCCGCGAGACGGTGAATACTGCCATAGGCATCAAGCTGGGCTGAAAAGGTTGTTCATAGGGGCGGGACCTGAAGACTGATCGAATGAAGGATTGCACTGATGGAAGATAGCCTGAAGGATGGCAACACAGACCGCATAGTCGCAGGGATCCTCGCTGACGCCGAAGCAGAGGCAGCCAGGATCGTTGCCGAGGCCGAGACCTACGCAGCAGCAACCACTGAAAGGGCGGCTGCGCAGGCAGCCACCATCGAGCGTGAAGCTGCGGCCAAGGCCGAGGCGCTGGCCGCTGGCATCGCGCTGGATGCCCAGGCCAAGGCTGCCATGGAGCGCCGCCGCAATGCACTCCTCCTTCAGGAGAGTCTGGCAGGCGGCATTGTGCTCAAGGCTGAAAAGGCTCTGGCCCAGGCCATGAGCCAGAGCGGCTACCGGGACACCCTGCGCCGCTGGATAGTGGAGGCTGCCATCGGATTGTCGACCGAAGCCGCTACCGTCAATGCCTCCATGCATGAACTGCCGCTGATAGACGAGACCCTCCTGCGGGAAGCCGAGGCGGAGGTCCTGGCCGCCACGGGCAAGGCAACCAGGCTCTCCAGGCTTGACGGTGATCCCCTGCCAGGCCAGGGCGTGTATCTGGTGGCCGAGGGCGGGCGTCTGGCCTACGACAATACCATAGCGACGCGCCTTGAGCGTGGCCGCACTGAAATTCGGAAGCTCATCTACAAGGCATTGTTTGACTCGAGGTTTGCATGAACCAACGGATACTTGGACGGGTAAAACGGGTCAACGGCCCGGTGATAGAGGCGAAGGGCATCAGATCG